>JACQGG010000170.1 GCA_016199665.1 Acidobacteriota bacterium
ACACTTAACGGGCTGCATATACATAACGCGCCGGTGGGGGTGGACGGACCGGTCCTGATCGACTCAGGGATCGGCGGCGGCGCCAGCAGCGTAACCGACGATGACGGTGCGGGCGTTCTGTTCCGGCGGGCGTCTATCGCCCCCGGATCGACCGACGCGCTCGGCGCCCTCGACGCGATGTCAAAGAATCCGGAGCTTTTCTACGTCAACCTGCACAGCACAATTCATCCGGGCGGCGCCGTGCGGGCGCAACTGGCCAGCAACGTCTATCACTTTGCGCAGGCAGGGGGCGGCGGGGGTTCCTCGACCGCTCTCTCGCTCACCAACCCGTCAGCCACCGCCTCGGCGTCGGGCTTCGCATATTTTTTTGGCGCCGATGGGAAACCGCTGGATACAGTCGTAAATAACGCGGCCGTTCCTTTTCTGATCCCCCCCTCCGGGACGGTGACCCTGTCAACCAACAGCCGGAGCGCCGTCAAAAGCGGGTATGCCCGCGTGGTGTCGCCCGACATCGTGATTCCAGGCTTCACCTTTTCCGTGCCGGGGTATGCCGCCGCATCGGGAGAAGCCTCCACGCAGGACGCGTTTGCGTTCCGGGCGGCCGTATCGCGGGACGGTTCGGGAGTCAACGAAGCAGGCGTGGCGGTGGTCAACGTCTCCGACCAGCCGGTGCGAGTGGTCTTGACCCTCACCTCTAGCGGCATCGCGCGGCCGGCGGGCCGAACCACGGTGATCCTGGCTCCCGGAGAGCAAATCAGCCGCTTTTTGGGTGAGTTGTTTCCCGGCGTGGGCAACTTCAGCGGGCTTTTGAGGATCGTGGGCCTGACGCCATTTCCCTCAAAGACCCTTATCGCAACCGTGGTTCAGTTGACGGCAACCCAGGCCAGCGTTGTTCCACTGACTCGCGCCACTAAGGTTGAAGAGGTGGCCGAAGAGAATTAACCGCATTCGACATCCTGAAAACAAAAGGTGTAAGCTCTTCGGAGTTCGATCTTCTGGAGAGGTTTCAATGAAACTCCGCGGCGCCACCCTCTGTCTGCTGGCCATTGCCGCCACCCGGCTGCTCCTTGCCCAAGAGGCGCTCGATCTGGCTACCATCTGGAAAATCAAGGATGAGGGCCTCAATCGCTCCCAGGTGATGGACACGCTCGGCACCCTGACCGATGTCCATGGTCCGCGCCTCACCGGTTCCCCCAATTTCAAGGCGGCGCAGCTTTGGGCCAAGGGGAAGCTTGAGGAGTGGGGTCTGGTCAACGTCCACCTGGAAAGCTATGGTCCCTTCGGCAAAGGCTGGTCTCTGGAGCACCTGTCGGCGGAGATGCTGCAGCCGGCCTATTCGTCTCTGATCGCCTTTCCCAAGTCGTGGACCCCCGGGACAGCGGGCAGCGTAACCGCCGACGCGATCCTTGCCGTGATTCGCAGCGAAGACGATCTCAGCCGATACCGCGGCAAACTGAAGGGGATGTTCGTGCTGACTCAGCGAGCCCGGGAAGTAAGGCTCGCCACTACTGCGCCGGCACGACGCTACAGCGACGAAGATCTCAAGCAGCTCGCTCAAGCCCCGGAGCCGGGAGCGCGGCGAAATTTCCCACGGGGAGAGGCGCCCAGTCCCCAGTTCCAGCGAAAATTGAATGAATTTTATCTGGCCGAAGGAGTGGCCGCGCTGTTGGAGCCTAGCGGCGGCGGCGGAGGAGGCACGCTGTTTGTCACTTCGGGAGCCCGGCGCTCCGCCGACGCGCCCCCGGGCCCACCGCAGCTTGTCGTTGCCGTGGAGCACTACAACCGAATGGTCCGAATTCTGGAAAGAGGAATAGCGGTGCAATTGCGCGTTGACATTCAGACACGCATGCTGGAGGAGGACGTCAACGCCTACAACCTGGTGGGAGACATTCCTGGAACCGACCGGGAGGGCGAAGTAGTAATGCTGGGCGCGCATTTTGACTCCCACCATTCGGGAACCGGCGCCACCGACAACGCGGCTGGTTCGGCCGTGGTAATGGAGGCGGTGCGAATTCTAAAGGCCATTGGTGCCCGGCCCAGGCGGACCATCCGGGTGGCCCTCTGGAGCGGCGAAGAGCAAGGCTTGCTGGGTTCTCGGGCCTATGTCGCCGATCATTTCGCTTCGCGACCCGAGCCGGTGAGCAGCCAGGCTTCCGAGTCTCAAGTCCAGGCTTCCGAGTCTCAGGGCCAAGCTTCCGAGTCTCAAGGCCAGGCCCCGGGCAGGCAGGACCGGCCAGAAACGGGGAATCAAATCCCGGGTCCGCTCACCTTGAAGCCCGAATATTCGAAGCTTTCGGTTTATTTCAATCTGGACAACGGCGGGGGAAAAATCCGCGGGATTTACCTGCAGGGAAACGAAGAGGCGCGACCCATTTACACCGCTTGGCTGGAGCCCTTTCGGGACATGGGAATGACAACAGTGTCCATTCGCAGCACTTCCGGAACGGACCATGTTTCCTTCGACCGCGTCGGCCTTCCCGGCTTCCAGTTCATTCAGGATCCACTGGACTACAGCACCCGCACCCACCACTCCAACATGGATGTGTATGACCATGTCCTTCGGGGCGACGTCATGCAGGCGTCCGTCATCATGGCGTCGTTTGTCTGGCAGGCTGCCCTGCGCGACCAGAAACTTCCGCGCAAGCCGCTGCCACGCGAGCCGATGGTTACACAGCCGGGACCGTGATCCGGGCTAATAAAGGTACGCTTCGGTGGCATAGCGCCGCATCATTCGGTGTGTATTGAAATAGTAGGCGTTCTTTCCGATAGCGCCCCGCATCACCTGGATCCACTCCATGCGACGATCGTAAAACAAGGGAAGAATCACGTGCTCCAGCTTGTGATAAAGATCTTCGGCGTCGGCCTGATTGGAGAATTGCTGAGGAGCAGGAGAGGGATCGGGCGTGGCCCCGATCGACCACCCGGTCACCCCCTCGATATGTCCCTCGATCCACCATCCATCCAGCACGCTGAAGTTGGGGACACCGTTGTGCGCCGCTTTCATGCCGCTGGTTCCAGAGGCCTCGTGGGGCCGCAACGGCGTATTCAGCCAAAGGTCGACCCCTGAGACCAGCTTCGACGCCAGCGCCATGTCATAGTCTTGCAGATAAGTAACGTTTAGGGCATCTCTCAGTTGCCCGCTGTAGCTGAAGATGTTTTCGATCAGCCGCTTGCCCGTTTCGTCGCGAGGGTGCGCCTTGCCGGCATAGACGAGCTGGAGCTTGCGTTTTTTCGCGATCGACGTCAACCGCCGCAGATCGGAAAAAATCAACTCGGCCCGCTTGTATGCGGTGGCGCGGCGGGCAAAACCGAGGGTCATTGCCTCCGGATCCAGCCGGGTGCCGGTGCGCTGATAAATCTCGTCAAACAGCGCCAGCCTTGCTTGAGCATGAGCGTCCCATATCTCCCCCGGGGGAATATTGTCCACACGGACAAACAGCTCCGGCTCGTTTGCCCAGCCGGGCAGATAGCGATCGTACAGGCGGCGAAAACTGGGACAGGTCCAGGTGAAGGAATGGACCCCGTTGGTGATGGCGTTGAACTCATAGCCGGGAAAGAGACCTCTGGAGACTTCACCATGCTTCTTTGCCACGCCGTTGACATAGTGGCTCAAGTTGAGCGCCAGCAGGGTCATGTTCAACTGGTCGCGGCCGGCCAACTGTTTCAGGATGTCCATGATGCGGTCGTCCCGGAGAATCGGCTCCGCCAGGTCGTAGTCAAACTTGTCATGCCCGGAAGCCTCCGGCGTATGGGTGGTAAAGATACAGGAGCGCCGCACTCCGTCCAGGTCCCAGACCCCTTCTTCAGCCCACACCAGTTCCAAAGGCCGCCGGTAGCGCCGCAGCAACTCCAGGGTCAGCAGGCTGGCGTGGCCTTCGTTCATGTGATACCGCGAGATTTCCATCCCAAGACTTTGCAGCATTCGGTAGCCGGCAATGCCCAGAACGATCTCCTGTTTGAAGCGATAACGAGGATCCCCGCCGTAAAGAACGGCGGTGATTTCTTTGTCCTCGGGGTGGTTTTCCTCCAGGTCGGTGTCCAGAAACAGCACCGGTACAGTTCCACTGGTAACACTGCGGGCTTCATACTGCCATGTGCCCACACTGACTTTGCGCCCGTCTATGAGAACGTGAACTTTGTTGGGCAACGGCCGCATGAAATTCTCGGGTCGCCATTGCACCGGGTGCTCCACCTGCCGGCCGGCCGGGGTGATTTCCTGGCGAAAGTATCCCTTCCGGTAAAGGAGCGTGACCCCTACCAAAGGCATCCCCAAATCGGCGGCGGACTTGATGGTATCTCCAGCGAGTACGCCAAGGCCTCCCGCGTAGGTGGGAATGTCATTGGCGAGGCCGATTTCCATTGAGAAATAGGCAATCGTCGGCTTGCGCGCGGCCTTCGTTCCGTGGTTCAGCATTCTGCGGGGATCGGCTCAAAAACAAGCGCGTGTTGCTGAAACTGCAGTTTCCGCAAAGACGCAGCATTGCTAATAGTCACTTTCTTTTCATGCCGCGAAGATTTCAGGCGACCCGTGGCGTCAGCGCGCAAAATGCGGCGGGCTCGCAGCAGAATCGCCTTGGTAGAAATGCCGCACAATCCGCCCCCGTTCACGCTACGGTTGCGGCTCTGCCGTGCTGAAGCTTTGCAGCTTGGCGGCGGTGACTATCGACACTGGACTGAATGCGAGGTGAGACCTCGGTAAATTTGGCGATAGTGGTCAAAGCAGCGGGCACATTTGAAAAGATGATCTATGGTCTCGATAACTTCTAGATCCTGCAACTGCTTGCGTGCGAGCAGAGAGAGCCGCTCAGTGGAAACGTGCGTGTGCGCCGGTGGAAAAGTAATCGCAAAAAACAGCTTGCTCGTTACTGCAATTGCCATTTGTCAACTCTCTCCTGGCAGTCACGCGCCATCTTAGCAGAAACAAAATCCGCGATACAATCAACTGCAGCCATGAACCAGGACATTGACCGCCTCGCCGCCAGGATCGCCGACCTGCGCCAGAAAATCGAATACCACAATTACCGCTACTACGTGCTGGATTCGCCGGAAATCTCCGACGCCGAGTACGACCGAATGTTTCGCGAACTCCTCGAATTGGAGACGGCTCATCCGGAACTGGCTTCACCGGACTCGCCCACCCAGCGTGTCGGCGGCGAGCCGCTGGAGCGATTCGAAAAGATCACGCACTACACGCCGATGCTCAGCCTCGCCAACGCCTTCAGCGAGCAGGAGCTCAGGACCTTTCACAAGCGTGTCAGTAATCTGCTGGACCACGACGACATTGCCTACGTGACCGAGTTGAAGATTGACGGAGTGGCCATTGCTCTCACTTATGAGAAAGGGCGCCTGGCGCGCGGCGCGACCCGCGGCAACGGCCTGGTGGGAGAAGACGTGACAGCCAATTTGAAAACAGTTAGGCAGATTCCGATGCGCCTGAGAAACGCCGATTCCATTCAGCGGCTGGAAATCCGGGGAGAGGTCTACCTCCCTGTTTCGGCTTTCCAGGCGCTCAACGAGGAGCGTGCCAGCCAGGGGCTGGCGCTGTTTGCCAACCCCAGGAACGCCGCCGCCGGCGCCCTGCGCCAGCTCGACCCTAAAGTGACTGCCAGTCGGCCGCTCGCTTTTTTCGGATATGCCGTCGGCTATATTGACGGGAGGCAACTGCAAACACAGAGGCAGACGCTGGAGCAATTGACGGAGTGGGGGCTGCCGGTGAACACCAACTTTCGCTGGCATGCTTCAGTGGAAGGCGTTTTTTCCTTCTGCCACAATTGGGAACGCAAGCGGGACTCGCTCGATTACGAGATCGACGGGGTCGTGATAAAGGTTGACGACTTGGAGTTTCAGCGTGCCCTCGGTGTTGTCAGTCGCGATCCCCGGTGGGCCATCGCCTTCAAGTTCCCGGCGCAAGTGGCGACCACAAGACTCACCGATATTGGCGTCAACGTGGGGCGCACCGGCGCGTTGAATCCGTTTGCAATGCTGGAACCAGTGCGAGTCGGGGGTGTGACCATCAAGCTGGCGACGCTGCACAATCAGGACGACATCCGCCGCAAGGATATTCGCATCGGCGACCTCGTCGTTGTCAAGCGCGCCGGCGACGTAATCCCGCAGGTGGTCGGGCCGGTGTTGGAGCAGCGAACCGGACAAGAACGAATCTTTCACTATCCGAAGAAATGTCCTTCCTGCGGTCATGACATCTCGCAAGAGGAGGGGGAGGTCATGGCCTATTGCACCAATCGCGAGTGCCCGGCTCAACGATTTGAAGGCCTGGTGCACTTTGCCAGCCAAGGGGGCATGGATATCCGAGGACTGGGACCCTCTACCCTCCAAAAGATGCTTGACCTTGGCCTGGTAAGGGATGCAGCCGGCTTATACTTTCTCGATGCAGAGCAGCTCGGAAGGCTGCCCGGCTTCAAGGAAAAGTCGACCCAAAATCTTCTAGCGTCCCTTCAAACAAGCAAGCAGCGCCCGTTCGAAAATGTGCTGTTCGCCCTTGGAATTCGCCATGTCGGAGAGGGAGTGGCCGTCCTGCTTGCCAGGTATTTCCACGACATGAACGCGCTCTTGAATGCGAGCCAGGAAGAAATTGCCGGGGTCGCCGGAATCGGACCCGAAATCGCCGGCAGCATTCAACATTATTTTCGCGACTCCAGGAACCGGCAGTTTGTTTCCAGGCTCCGCCAGGCCGGACTGCAAATGAAGAGTGACGAGCCGCCGGTGCGCCACGGCCCGCTGGCAGGCAAGTCTTTCCTCATCACCGGCACACTGGAGTCGATGCCCCGAAGCGCCGCCGAGAACTGGATACGGGAACGCGGGGGAACCGTGCTGGCATCAATTTCCAAGAAGCTTGACTACATCGTCGTGGGCGCGGGTCCCGGATCCAAACTGCCCAAGGCGCGAAAGCTGGGTGTAAAGGAAATTACCGAGAGGCAACTGGCGGCCATGGCAGGGGAGAGATGATGGATCAACTGGCGCCCAACCAAATATGATCGAAACGATTCCTCCCCCCGCAGTCCTGTTTGTCGCCCTGCTTTACGCCCCGGGTGATCTTCAGGAATGCATGCGTGAATTGACGGCGCTGTTCGGCTCGGCTGCCGAGGTTGGTCCCGGTTACCCAATGGCAGCGTTCAGCCGGTATTATGAAAGGGAGATGGGAGTCGGGCTGCAGAAGCGATTCATCTCATTTCAGAGGCCGGTCCCAATGGATCAATTGGCTCAGTACAAGCGGGAAGCGCAGGCGCTGGAGAATAAACTACAGCAAGAGCCGGGAAAGCGTCTCTTCAACATTGACCCGGGCCTGGTCACCTCCTACAGCGTAATTCTTTCCACCTCCAAAAACCACGCGCACCGGATTTATCTGCGCGAAGGTGTCTTTGCCGAAGTGACACTGATCTTTCGCGAGGGTCGTTATTATCCGCTTCCCTGGACATACCCGGACTACCAGTCTCCGGCGGCGCTGGATTTCTTCAAGCGGGCCCGGAAGGGCGCGGGAGGTAGGGGCGCGTGACGCGGAGATTGCGACTCATCCCGGTGTCCAGCTTAGTTACTTTCCGGTGCAGAAATCACTTTTTTGAGCTCGCATTCTGTATTTTGTTCTTTCTGGCATTTTCGACTGCTTTCCTGTTTTCGCGAACTGAAGTTCGGGATCGCTACGAACTGCGCGGCAGAATCCTGCAAAGCGACGGGAAACCATTCAGGAACGTCGTACCTGCAGTCTTCATCCACGGATCGATAACGCCCTTTGTCTCGCAGACCTTGGCCGATCCCGGTGGACAATTCAAGTTCAAGAACCTGCCTGCCGGGATGTATACGCTGATCATAGCGGTTCCCGAAGCGGGGCAGCTCCAGCAGTCTCTTGACGTAGGACCGAGCTTTGCAGACGCCAAAGGACGTCTGGAAGTAACTTTCCGTTTCGACTCCACACCGGGCACATCCGAGCTTCACACGGTCGTAGCCAGTCAATTGTCCGTTCCAGTGAAGGCCAGAGACCTTTACCAGAAAGCACGCGCCAGGCTTGGCAAACACGACGTTGCAGGGGCGGTCGAGTACTTGAAGAAAGCAACGGACCTGGCGCCGCAGTACGCCGAAGCCTGGAATAATCTTGGCACGATCGCCTACCAGACGCAGGACTATCGGGGGGCGGAGCGCTATTTTCGTGAAGCTCTCAGCCATGAACCGAACGCCTTCGCGCCTCTGGTGAACCTGGGCGGCGCGCTTCTGTCGCAGGGCAGAGCAAAGGAAGCCCAGCCAATCAACCTGCAGGCGGTCAAGGTCCGGCCCGATGATTCTTTGGCGCACTCCCAGCTTGGGCAAACTTACTATTTGCTGGGACAGCTCGATGATGCGGAAAGACACCTGAAGCAGGCCAAGGTGCTGGATCCGGGACACTTTTCCTTTCCTCAGCTTGTGCTGGCCGAATTGTACAAGCGGCGGCAAGATTACAACGCCATGGCAGCCGAGCTGGAGGAGTTCCTGCGTCGCCATCCCGATTCACCGTCTGCTCAAGCGGTGCGAACTTCCCTGGATTGGGCGCGGACGCACGCCGCCGGGGCGGCTGGGGGGAAAAACTGAGCCGCGAATGAACGCGAATGAACGCCCTCCGCCTTCCGCCTTCCGCCTTCCGCCTTCCCCCTTCTGCCTTCCGCCCTCTGCCTTCCGCCTTCTGCCTTCCGCCTTCT
>JACQGG010000171.1 GCA_016199665.1 Acidobacteriota bacterium
AGGCACTGAATCGGGTGCAACCCATTTTCGGCATTGAAATCTGCCCGCGGCTGCCGGGCTGCGCGGCTCGTGTCCATTTGACATTGGCTAAACCGGGTGGCGAAACCGGGTTGACAGGCTTTGCAAACGTTGTTAGTGTAGCCCGCGGTTGAAAATTATCTTATCCGAAGCGTCAGTGTTGGTGCGTGCCGGGAAAATTCTACAGGAAAAAGACGCCGGACCGCCGACGCTCCCTTAAATTTGACGGCGGGTATTGTTCGCTTGCTGACGCCCGCGGCTCAATGACCCAAGTCGATCAGGAGTGGAAGAAGCGATGGAGCGCCGCAATAAATTGCAAAACAAATCCCGGTCACTGGTGCTGCTGTGTGCCCGGATCGTGGGGAAAAGAGCGTTTTGGGGATTTCTCCTGGTCACAGTTTTGGCCACGGGAGTGCTGGCCGCGATCAATATCGTCTCCAAGTATGCCCTGAAGCTGTACACCGAAGACCAACTCAAGGTGATACCTTGGGACGCCGTCGTCTATCAATCTGACGAACTTCCCCAGTTCAAGAAACTCAGTCAGGGCCTGTCCAACATTGGCGGAGTCAAACATGTCGAGAGTTTCGGCCTGTTGAGAGTCCAGGTGACGCCGCAGATGTTGGTCGAAGTTGAAAACACTCGGGTTTTCATACCCTGGGTGACGGTGGTGTCGGCAACGGATGCCCGCCTCCTGCCGCCGGAATTGCGTCCTTCAGAGGGTGGGGGTGCGGACCAGGCCATCCTGACCATGCTCGGGCCGCAGAAAATTATAAAACCCTATCTGGATCGTATCCGCCAGGGCGACCATGTGGTTATGAAGTACTCACTTCCTGAGGGGAGGCAGGTCGAGCTTCTGACGTCGCGAGTGGCCGGCGTGGCGCAAATGGAACGGACGGAGATGGTCAAGTGGATTATGCAGGAGATTGGCTCGGCGGCCTTCATTCCCCAGTTGGGTCTGCTGGTAGTGGTACCCATGGAAAGGTTCATCGAGGAAACGGCCCGATTCCATACCATCTTTCGGCAGATGAAGCTTCCCACCGAAAGTGCGGAGGCCGTCTCCGAGCAGGAGCTGATGGATGACCTGTCCGGCGCGTTTGTGCCGGAGATTGATCACCTGGTTGCATTCGATCGCGGCGGCCTCGTGTCAGGATGGGATTTGCAGGGATCGCAGGAAAAAACCGCGGCTTTGGTTCAGCAGGTTCGTTCGGTTGCCACGGGGGTCGATATTCAGGCGACCATTAATAGTGATCTCCTGATGATGCTGGAAAAGCTGATCGGGCGCTCCAAGCTGGTCGGTCTTGTGAGCATTCTGATTTCTCTGCCGCTTCTTTGGATGGCGTGGATCTTTGCCGGGAATCTGGCCAGCCTGATCGCTTTAAACGAAAGGCGGGTGGTGGGGCTTCTGAGGTTAAGGGGGTTGCCGGCCCATTCCGTGGGGCGAGGATTTTCGATGGCGATCGGTTTGGGTGGGCTTCTGGGAGGGATCCTCGGGGCGACGCTGGGCACTGCCGTTCCCCTGTTCGCTTATAGCCTGAACGGATCCGCCGTTCCCCTGGGCCTGCTCCACAAGGTCCAGGACCCCTGGTTTTTGATCCTGTTTGTCATTGTGGGAACGATACTCGGCTTGGTGGCAGGCAGGAAAGTGACCCGCTATGTCACGAGGCTGACGCCCTTGGAAGCGTCCCGGCGGGTCTCCGGGTCTGAGACCCTTACCTTCGAATTTAAGTTCAGGTCGTGGCAGTTGCTGGCTCTCGTTCTGGGCAGCTATAAGATCGTGACCTGGATTGGAAACTACTCGCTGCAACTGGGGCCGCTGCAGCCCATAGACGGGCTGTTGAACTTCGTGGGAATCCCTCTCTTTATCTATGGCATTGCCTCGCTGGTAGCCTCGCGTTCGCAAGTGACACAGAGCATCCTGGGCTGGCTGGCCACGCCTCTGGTTGGCAATTTGAAGTGGTTTGTTGTCAAGACCATGATGATGAGGCCGCACCGTGTCATGAGCATGATCTTGATCGCTTCTTTAATGTTCAGCGTGACCATCTATCCGCGGATCACTTCGGACTCATTCTATGACAAGGCGGTGCGGGGGATTAGAGCCAGTGCCGGTTCAGATCTGTCGCTGGTCTTTGACGCCGTGGAGCTGAGCGACGGAGAGGTCAAGAGCGAGGCGACGGGCCGGCACCTGGCCGAAGTGGGGGAAAAAGCTGGTTTGATTGTGGAAAAGGTTCGGGCGGTCGAGGGAGTGCGGAGTGCCGAGCCCCTCTACGAGTTCACGATTCCCAGCGGTTTCTACATGCGCGGGCAAACGGGGCTGCCCCTGTATCTTCTGGGGGCCCCGGAACGCTATTTGGAAACGGTTTATCACGAAAAGCAGCTGGGACGCGCTCCAGGCAAGGGCTTTGGCGAGATCATCGCAAGTCTGGGTAAAGGAGCGGCGATATCCAGCGGACTCGCCAGCTATTTGGAACTGGAAACGGGGGCCAGGGCTGCGCTGGGAACCGTGTCAGCGGGCGAGCCCGGCAGGACGGAGGTCCAGGGCATATTGAATGTCTTGCCGGGGGCTCCCCAGGTCATGCTGCAAAATCGCGAGGCCTACGTGTCTGCGGACATCGAGTTCATAAACTATCTGTCACGAACCAATCCTTTCGTGGTGGCGCGGGCCGCAAGCCCCGGAGTTGGGCAGTGGGAGGGGATGCTGTCGCGCCTGGTGGTTCTGGTGGACCTTGATGAGGGAGCTAATGTCGCCGCAGTCAGAGGCCAGTTGGAATCCAAGGTAAGAGAGGTCGCAAAGCTGGCCTACGTGAAGAGTTCAAACGAGGAGGAGCAGAAGGTCAGCAAGGACATGTTTATATCGCTGGCGCTGGAAAACATGAAGGTCTACATGATCGGCGGAATTGTCGTGGCTTTGGCCGGCATTATCGCGATCTCGATTGCCAACTACCTGGAGTCGAGGCGAACCTTTGCTTTGCTTCGCATTCGAGGCGCCTCTCCTTCGCATTTGGTCAGAATCGCCATATCCGATTTCTTCGTGCCCATCCTGTGCGGCATGGTCGTGGGGCTGGCCGTAGGGATCCTGGCGGGCTACGGATTGACCAATCAAATTTTCAGAATCCCCAGGGTGATTTCGATCCTGGAAGTCTTTCCCGTTCATTTAATCTTATCCGGCTTTATCTTCGGCGTGATCGGCGTGCTCAGCCTGCTGTTCGCTGCGACCGCGGTGGCTTTTAGCCTGTTGATCTTCCGTAAGTCGGCACGAGAGGGATTGCAGAGAACGACCTGAGTGTCGCTTTTCTCAAGAATTTTGTACTGCGGCGGCGGGATCATCCCAGACACGCCGACTGCGTGGTGCTCGGGTGGGGCTCCTCCCGGCGCTGTCCAGGCACGCCTGAGAGTTCTCAATGGCGCGCCTTGTTATGGTACCCGTGCCCACCGCCTCGTCAAGAAATCCGTCGAGAAAAGCAGGCTATGATAGCTTCGCTTCGCAACTTTCGTTGACAGCGGCGCTGGTTGTGGTATGGTTAGTGCCTTTCTTTTTTGTGGGACAGCCATGGTATGGAGGCTGGGTCGGTGCGGTTGAATATTTGAGCCGTCGCAGCGTGGGTGAGTTGAACAGAGAGAAATTCGCAATGGCACAAGCTGGAGAGAATCGATGAGTCGAAATGGGGATTTATTTGTTCATCCTGGGGTACCGCTCAAAGGGGAGCAGGTGGTCAAGCACTACCAGGTGGGGGTGGATGTGGTGCACGCGGTGG
>JACQGG010000168.1 GCA_016199665.1 Acidobacteriota bacterium
CCCCTGACCCGCTCCAAATCCTCGGCTGTGTCCACCCCTACTGAATCGTGCTGCACTTCCACCATCTGAATGGAGACGCCGTTCTCGAGGAACCGCAATTGCTCCAGTTTCTCCGCCTCTTCGAGCCGGCTCGCGTGCATTGACTTCAGATCTCGCAAGAACTGCCGCGTGTAGCCGTAGATGCCAAGGTGCTTGAAGTAGTGACTGCCGGTGTTTTCGCGATAAAAGGGGATAGGAAGGCGGGAAAAATACAGCGCCCTGCCCTTCCCGTCACATACGACTTTGACAACCGCCGGATTGCGGTAACCCTCAGGATCGTTCCTGGCAACCATCGCGGAGACCACCGGAGCGCTCCCCGACAAAAGGACATCGGTCACGGCGCGAATCACCTCCGGCGCGATCATGGGCTCATCGCACTGAATGTTGACAAAAAACCGGGAATCGATCCGCTCTGCGGCCTCGGCGACTCTCTCTGTTCCCGAGTGATGGTCCGGAGCAGTCAACATCGCCGTTCCCCCGAAATCTGTGACTGCCTGAACGATCTTTTCGTGGTCTGTGGCCACGCACACATCGTCCAGAGCCGCCTGGAGCGCTCTCTGATAGACCCAGTAGATCATCGGCCTGGCAGCGATGGGAAGAAGGGCCTTTCCGGGAAGTCGTTGGGAAAAAAAGCGGGCCGGGATGACTCCCACGCAGTTCATCACGGGAGGCTAGTATACAGGATCCACACCGTACCAGAAAAGCAAAATGATGGGGAAGGAGGGGGTGGCGAATGCGGAATGCGGAATGCGAATTGCCGAATGCGGATTGCGGAGTGAAGCCGCGCGATAGCAGCCCGGTTTAGCCAGCGGTAAGCTCAAAAAAGTCATTTTGCGCCGGAAAGTAGTCACTCTGATAACATGAGTCTGCCGTGAGACAGCGATTCAGGGTGATGGATGAGCTTTTTGCCGCGGAGACGTTCGCGTGCGGGCATCACTTTGAAGTGAAAGTCTTTCCTCTCCGCCCCAGGGAGAGCTATTTCAAGCGCGAAAGCGCCAGCCCCATCGTTTGCTTCCGGGGAACGGATGAACGAGCGTTAGTGCTTGAGGCTATCGTGTGCACCCGCGCGCAGTGTCAAAAAAGAGGCGCCGGTCGTTGATGCCCGGTGTCCGGCGCTTCAGGATCCGAACGGCCCTGCGAGACAAAATTCGAGATGCCGAAATTCGGGCAAAGAAGCGCGGGGAGGCATGGGAAGCCCAGGTCTACCTCCTGCCGCAGCAGGCTGCGGACCCGCTGTTCTCCCACGAGGAAAAGATGGGCACCGCTGTCCAGTTTCGCGTGGATTCAGAAGAGGCGGCGCTGAATGAAATGATGCGGCACCTGAAGCAATACTTTCGTCTGGAGATCGAGGAGTAGCCCAAGTTCGTCACAGAACCGCGCGCGTAAGCAAGCGGCGCGTTGACTGATTGTAATTCCGCGCCGCTCCCTGTCGGTCGCGGTTCGCTGACGAGCTTGGGCTAGGAATTGCGGATTGGGGAATGCGGATTGAAAAGCCAATAGGGCCGTCACAGCCTGCTGAGCGCAAGGGTTGCTTGGGAAAGTGGACCCGCGTTTGCCCGCACTCTACGTGGACCGCTCGCCCGGTCCCCTCTTCCTCCATGCCAAGACTCTCTGCTCTCTGCTTTCGCATCCGTCTTCCGACACCCCCAATCCGCAATCCGCATTCCTCAATCCGCAATCCGGCAATTCCCTCACTTCTCTGCTCCCGCGGCTCGCAGCATCCGCTCCATCTCCAGACGATTCAGTTGCCGTTTCCAAAAACGGCCTTCGACCCGAAATGTTTCGGCATGAGCGAGGGCATCGCGGAAAAAGTCCAGCCGCTTCTCTTCCGGAACAATCTCGACCACGGCTGAGTCAACGTCTCCGTCGGGATTGATGCTGAAGAAAGGCACATCCAGCCTGCCAAAAACCCGGATGACTGTCTTTTTGCGAGCTGCAAGGCTCTTGAGCTGGTCGATATCAATCATGGGGACAGGACAGCTAACCTGAGTTCGTCCCCGAACCGCGACCGTCAGGGAGCGACGCGGAATTTCAATGAGTTAGCGCGCCGCTTGCTCACGCGCGCGGCTCAGTGACAAACTTGGGGTTAACAGCGATCAGCCGTCAGCTTAAATCCGAACTCGCGCGCTCCACCCAGGATCGTAGAGTTGCGTCAGAACTCCGCCTTGCCCTTGAAACCCATGTTTTTCAGCGCAAACCGCGCCGTCAATTCCGTCTTCGGGCTCAGCTTGCTCATGAAGCGAATTTCCTCTTCAGCCGCCGAGACCAGCGGCTTGCCCTCTCTGACGCGAGGAAAAAGAAACAACGCGTCATTTCCCTCGGCTTCGGCAGGAGTTAAATAGCGCTCCAGGTAAATTTTCTCCTTGCTCTTCTTGAGCAAGAGATACGTTGCCGCCTTGAGCGGCTCGGTTGTCAGCCGCTCCAGCTCGGCGCGATCCTGTCCTTCGGGAGACTCCACAGCGACAACAATCAAGCCATCGTTGGGCCCGGCTTCAACGAAATGCCTCGACTGCTCTGCGGTCACACGCCCTCGGAGGATTGCCAGTCTTGCAAGCGCCATGCGGACCGGCGCCGCAGACTGCAGACGGACATAGTAGCGGCGGTGCGGGCGCTGAGTTTCCCCAATAACTGATCCCGCTGAGGAACCGGCCGGGAATTCGGAAACACCTGTCGAATTTGCGGCGCCCGGGGAGGCTCCCGGCTGCCCCTCAATTCCCGGCGCCGGGCCGCCGGTGCCGCTGGCGTCCGCCGTTGGCGCCAATCCGCCGCTCAAGATCGCTTCTGTGACCCAAGGCGAACCGGACAATATGGAGCGAGCCTGCTCCTGGCTCCACTCCGTGTAGGGCTTGTCTTCCCAGAACTTTTTTGCAAGCGCACTGGCGAGCACGCTTGCGCTAATGAGCAGAATGATTGTTCTTCGCATTCTCCCAGCCAC
>JACQGG010000167.1 GCA_016199665.1 Acidobacteriota bacterium
ACCGGATTACCGCAGAATCTTCGCAGGCTGGCAACAAATTGAGCGTTAGCGGTGCAAGGGGGGGTCCGGTCCGGCGCCCCTTTCGGCCCCCCCCCCAGGCCATTGAAGGCGTTCTCCAGGGGCTGCGCGCGGCGCGCTTGCCCCTGCTAACATCGGGCCGCCCTTCCAGGGCGTCGTGGCTTTAGTTGCGGCTACGCCGCGCGAAGGCTCGGCGGCGGCGGTTAAACTCATCCTGCGCCGGAAAGTAGTGGGTGTCGCCCGAAGCCCGGCGCGGCGTCCGGTTCACTCGATCAATTTCTGAAACTCCGGCTGGTAGCGAATGCTGTCCAGATCTGAAGTGACCGCCTTCAAAGCCTCGCGCAGCACGGCTTTCCAGCGCGGCGGATCCGCATCCACCGCGCGCTTCAGGTAGCCGAACGCCTTTTCGGTCTCCTGAGTCCGCGCATAGAGCAATCCCATGCGATACCAGAGGCCGGCTTCGCGTACGCCGCATTTTTCAGCCTCCTGGTACGCGGAGATCGCCTCAGCCTCTTTCTTCTGGCGGTCTTCAACAATGCCCAGATTAAGCCAAGCCTCGCAAAAATTCCCCTGCAGCTTCAGAGCCCGGTGAAGATACTCCTCAGCCAGCGGGTCCATCCCGCTGCGCGCGTACGCCATGGCGAAGTCGAAAGCGGTGCCGGCAGCCGGATTCAGTTCGTGGGCCCGCCCGTAGGACTTCAGCGCACGCAGCGTGTCTCCGGTCCGGGTCGCCAGCTCGCCGGTCAGAGAATAAACTTCGGCTTCATTCGGGTTGCTTTTTTCCGCCTCCTGCAGGATCGCTTCGGCCTCTCCCAGTTTGTTTGCCCCGAGGTACATCGTCACCAGTATGCGGTGCGCTTCCGACCATTTGGAGCGCAGCGACAGGGACCGCCGGAAAGAGTTTTCGGCGTCGGCCTGCCGGTTGCTCAGCATTTGAATTTTCCCAAGCTCCATCCAGGCATCCGCGTTAACAGGATCGAGCCGAACGGCCATCTGGGCATACCGGCCCGCCTCTTCCATCCGATCCGCACCCGCCAGCAGGATTGCCATGTTCAGTTGAGCGGCGGCGTTATTCGGAACCAACTGCACAAACTTTTCATAATATTTCAAAGCTTCCGCCGATTGCCCATTCTTCTGAGCAATGTAGGACAGGCTGTAGAATGCCTCGGGAATTGCAGAGTCAATTTCCACCGCCTGTTCCAGAAGAGCTTTGGCCTCCGGTATTTTGCCTTCCTCGAGGTGAAAGCCTGCCAGCAGCGCTAGCGCATCGGCGTGCCTGGGGTTTGCCGCCAGGACCTGCTGCACCTGGTCCTTGGCCTCAGAGGTTCGGCCCAGCGCCTTGAGATTCAGCGCCGACAGGTAAAGGGTCTTAACGCGGATGGAAGAGCCGGCGGGCGCGCGCTCCAGAATCCGGTTGAAACGGGCCTGTGCCTTCTCCGCTTCCTGCAGCCGCGAGTAGATAATGCCCAGATTGAACTCAGCCGCAACCAGGTCAGGATTGAGTTCCAGCGCCTTCTGCAAGAGAGCGATCTGCCGGTCGGAATTTTCCTCTCCGGTTCCCACCATCTGCTCCGCCTGCTTAAAGTATTGCTCGGCCTCCGACTCTCCCGAGGACGCGGGAGCGCCGCCGCGACCCGGCGGACTCTCACCGGGGCTTACTCCCTGTCCCAGAGCCCTTGCGGGCGCGGCGCCCGGTGTTGCGGCAGCCTCAAGCCGCCTGGGAGCCATCGGAGACAGAAGAAGCAATGCTAAACCTGCAGTCAGGGCCGTGAGCCTCAAGCCGCGAATGCACGCAAATAAACGCGGCCGCGAATGAACGTGAATAAACGTGAACTCATGCATTGCTTCGCGTTCATTCGCGTTCATTCGCGGCCGCCCCTTCACTCGATGTCCTCAAAATGAGTGAGCTGCTTGAACGCGCGGTAGCGCTGCTGGATCTCCTGGAAGGTCAGCTCCTTCAACCTCCCCAGGCTGAACTTCTCGACGTTGTACGAAGCCATCACCGAACCAAATATGATGGCTTTGCGAATACCCGCTTCTGAAAGATCCTGGGAACCTGCCAGGAAACCGACAAACCCTCCCGCAAAGCTGTCACCCGCGCCGGTTGGATCAAAGACATCTTCCAGCGGAAACGCCGGCGCTCCAAACATCGACTTGTCATTCATCATCAACACCCCGTACTCGCCGCGCTTGATGACCAGCGCCCTGGGTCCCCATGACAAAATCTTGCGCCCGGCGCGGTACAGGTTGGCCTCGTTGGCCAGCTCGCGTGTCTCTCCGTCGTTGATGATCAGAATATCAACCAGTTTCAGGGTCTCAAGAAGCGACTTGAACTCCTTTTCGATCCAAAAATTCATCGTGTCGCAGGCAACCAGCTTGGGGCTCCTTACCTGGCGCACAACCTCGCGCTGCAAGTCCGGGCTGATGTTCCCCAGGAAGAGAAACGCCGCGTCCCGGTGCTTCTCCAGCAGCCGCGGCTTGAAGCTCGCAAACACATTGAGCTGCGTCTCCAGGGTCTTGCAGTCATTGAGCGCGAAGCCGTACTCCCCCGACCAGCTAAAAGTTTTCCCCGGCGCGCGCTCCAACCCCTCCACATCCACTCCCCGCTCCCGGAAAACCTGCAGGTCCTTATCCTCAAAGTCATCGCCCACCACCGCCACGATCGCAACATCGCTGAAGTAGCTGGCCGCGACTGAAAAATAAGTGGCCGATCCTCCCAGAACCCGCTCCGCGCTCCCAAAAGGGGTTCGGACACTATCATAGGCAACGCTGCCTACCGCCAGTATCGACATGGGTTATCTCTCCAGGTATTTTCCCACAAGCAGCCCGAGACGGCGCTTCGTTTCCGCAGGAACAGCGGCCCGATCGGTGAGGATCGCAAATTCCAGCGCCCGATGGCAGGCGCAGGAGTAGGCGGCCGGCATCTCGGCCACCGCGGCGGCCACCAGCTTCTGGGCATTCAGGGCATTCTGCTTCAGGCAAGCCAGCACCCTATCCGCCGTAACCGGCTCTTCTTCCTCGTGCCAGCAGTCGTAATCGGTGACCAACGCAACGGTGCAATAGCAGATCTCGGCTTCACGAGCCAGTTTGGCTTCCTGCACGTTGGTCATGCCGATCACGTCGACTCCCCACTGCCGGTACAGCAGCGATTCCCCCCGTGTGGAAAACTGCGGTCCCTCGATGCACAGATAAACGCCCCCTCTCTTGACAGGCTGCCCGATTCTCTGGGCGGCCTTCTCCACCAGGCCCGCCAGTTGGCCGCAGATTGGATCGGCCATCGAGACATGGGCCGCCAGACCATCGCCAAAAAACGTAGATTTGCGCGCATAAGTCCGATCGATGAACTGGCCGGGCAGAACAATCTGCAGCGGTTTCAGTTCGACCTTCATGGAACCGACCGCGCTGGCGGAAAGGATCCGATTCACACCGAGAGTCTTAAACCCATAGATGTTGGCGCGGAAGTTCAATTCTGAAGGAAGGTGTCTGTGTCCTCGTCCGTGACGCGCCAAAAAGGCCACGCGCCGGCCATGCAGCGTACCGATCACATAACGATCCGAGGGATCCCCGAAAGGAGTGCTGACGGCCCGCTCCTCAATATCCCGCAGCGCCTCCATGGCATACAAACCGCTCCCTCCCAGGATTCCGATCTCAATTTCCGCCATCTCTCACTCCTGAAGAATCCGACTGCGCGTCAAAAACAAACTTCCGACCCTCGCCATGAACCCTGCCGACGGGCTGAAAGGGCTCGTGTTCAAAAATCAAGAGCCACTGCTCGCTCGCCATGCGCGGCAGCAGCGTCTTCTTTGTGTCCATGCTGATGAGAGGATAAAGGTCGTATCCCATAATCCACGGCACGGAAATGTGATGGATTGTGGGCATCAGGTCGCCTAGAAAGACCACCACCTGGCCGTCACGCTCCACCTGCACCGACTGATGATAAGCAGTGTGCCCGGGAGAGAGAAAGACGGAAATTCCAGACATCAGCTCGCAGTTTCCATCGAGAAGCTGGAGCGCGGGGACGGTGCTTTCCCAGTTTCTGGAGACATAACTCGCCCGGCTGCGAACGTCGGGATGGCGCGCCGCTTCCATTTCTCCCCGCTGCACAAAATAGGTGGCATTAGGAAATGTCGGCCGCTCCCCCTCCCCGTCGTGCACCGTGTTGCCGCCGCAATGATCGAAATGAAGGTGCGTATTGATGACCCAATCGACATCGGTGTTCTTGACGCCGCAAAGCTGCATTTGCTGCAACAAGGTTCCGACCGGATCCATTCGGTAAATCTCGCGGAACTTGTCATCCTCTTTGGCGCCAATTCCCGTGTCAACCAGGATTGTCTTGCCGGCGGCCTGGATCAACAGACAATTCAGCGCCATCGGGATCCGGTTCTTCTCGTCCGGTTCTATGACTGGAGACCAGAGGGTCTTGGGAACGACGCCGAACATGGCGCCTCCATCCAGCCGGAAGCGTCCGTCGCTGATCAAGTGCAGCTTCCAGTCAGCGAGCGAGAGCGTGTAGGGCGTCGGAAAAAACATAAGCGGTTGCACTCGGCGCCGCGCTCCTCAACTTGCCGACAGGCGGAGGCTACTTCTGATCAACGGCCCGCTCCTGACACCGCTGCAACAGCTCAACCAGCACTCCCCCCGTTGAGTTTGGATGAATGAAAGCCACCCATGCGCCGTCCGCTCCCGCACGGGGGCATTCGTCAATCAGTCTCACATTCCTCGCCTTAAGCCGTTCCAGGTCGACGCGAATGTCGTCAACTTCCAGCGTCAGGTGATGGATCCCGGGTCCGCGCTTGTCAACGAAGCGGGTGATCGGGGAGTCCTCGCCGATCCCTTCCAGCAGCTCAATGCGAGCGTCGCCCACGCGGAGCAGCCCCACGTTCACCTTCTGATCGTCAACTCTTTCCACCGCTTCCAGCTTCAGGCCGAGTGCGTCGCTGAAAAATTCCAAAGCGACATTCAGCGAACGCGTGGCAATGCCGACGTGAGCGATCCTGGTGATCATGCCGTCCCCTTCAATTCGACCGATGACAAAATTTCGTCGGCGATGGAATACGGATCCCGCCGCCTTTCGGAGATCTGGAGGGCATATTCCTCCATCCGTTCCCGCGTCAGGAGCGGTTCGATCTTCTCTCCCAGCCGGCGCAACAACAGCGCGGTCAGCTTCTGTTGTTCTTTCTCCAGTGTGTGATGCCGCATATCGGTCTTTGCATGTTTGCGGAAACGATCGATGGCCTCCGCCAGTTCACCCACCCCGCCGTTCTGCGTGGCAACCGTCTTGATGACCGGCACACTCCAGCCGTCGGGCCGCAGGCTGGTGGAAAGCAACTGCTGCAGTTCCTGTTCCATGCGGGCGACCCCGTCCCGGTCCGCCTTATTCAGCACGAAGATATCACCGATCTCCATCACCCCGGCTTTGATGTTTTGAATTTCATCGCCCATGCCGGGCACCAGCACCAGCAGCGTCAGGTGAGCGGTGCGCACAATGTCCACTTCATCCTGGCCCACCCCGACGGTCTCAATCAGAATGATCTCGAAACCGGCGGCGTCCAGGATCAGCGCGACATCATCGGTGGCGCTGCTCAATCCCCCCAGCCTCCCCCGAGTCGCCATGCTGCGGATGAAGATTCCCGGGTCGGTGGTGTGAGCCTGCATGCGAATTCGATCCCCCAGGATCGCTCCTCCGGTAAAGGGACTGGTCGGGTCCACGGCGATGATTCCAACCCGCACGCCTCGGGCGCGATAGTATTCCGCCAGGCGATCCGCCAGCGAGCTCTTCCCGGTGCCGGGAGCGCCGGTGATGCCTATGACGTAGGCTCGGCCGGAATGCCGGAACAGCGCCTTCAGCAGCGGCGCCGCCTGGTCTGTGCCGTTTTCGACCGCGCTGATGGCGCGCGCAATCGCTCGCGTGTTCCCGTTTAAGACTTCCTCGGGCAGACCCATGCGCCCCATTATCTCCTCAACCGCCCGGTCACTGCGAATGCAACAATTCGCGCGCAATGATGATCTTCTGGATCTCGCTGGTCCCTTCGCCCAGGGTGCAGACCTTCGAGTCGCGCCAGTATTTCTCAGCCGGGTAGTCCTTGAGATATCCATAACCGCCGTGGATCTGCACTGCCTGCTCGCCCACCCAGACGGCAGCTTCCGAAGCAACGTACTTGGCGACCGATGATTCGAGCGTACACCGCCGCTGCGAGTCCTGCAGCCAGGCGGCCCGGTACGTGAGCCAGCGGGCTGCCTGCAGCCGGCTTTCCATCTGGGCCAGCTTAAACTGCACTCCTTGGAAATCGGAGATGGGGCGGCCAAACTGCTCCCGTTCTTTGGAATATTTCAGCGCGCAGTCCAGGGATCCCTGTCCGATTCCCACGGCCATGGCGGCCATGGAAATACGTCCCCCTTCCAATATCTGCAGGGCGGCCGTCAGCCCTTCTCCCGCTTTCCCCAGAACATTTCCTTCCGGGATACGGCAGTCCTCCAGCGTCAGTCCGGCCGTATCGCTGGCGCGGCAGCCCAACTTGTTTTCCTTCTTTCCAGAGGTAAGTCCGGGAGTGCCCTTTTCGATCAGGAATGCCGTGATTCCCCTGCCGCCCTGTTCCGGAGAGGTGGAGGCCATCACCACGAAGATGTCACCGCAAGAGCCGTGCGTGGTGAAACTCTTGGCGCCGTTCAACACCCAGAATCCCCCTTCAAGCCGGGCCCGCGTCTGAATCCCGGCGGCGTGGCTCCCGAATCCGGGTTCGGTCAAGGCCCACGCGCCCACACTGCCGCCGGCCGCCAGCGCCGGCAGGTACTTTTTCTTCTGATCCTGGGCGCCAAATCTGAAGATGTGGCTGGCGCAAAGCGCGTTATGCGCCGCGACCGAGAGAGCCACCCCTCCGTCCACCCGCGCCAATTCCTCGATGATAATGACGAAGTCCAAGATGCCCATCTCCGCGCCGCCGTATTGCTGGGAAATGGTGATTCCCATCAGGCCCAGGGCGGCCAGCCGCGGCACCAGTTCTATGGGAAAATGCTGCGCCTCGTCCCACTCCAGAGAATGCGGTGCGATCTCCCGTCTGGCAAAATCACGCACCGTCCGGCGCAGAAGTTCCTGCTCAGTCGTATATTCGAAATCCAGGCCACACCTCGCAATCGAGCCGTTGTTTCTTATAACACACTACCGGCCTGCCCAGCTTGCAGAGACGCGCCGCGGCGCGTCTCCACCCCTTAGGGGTTCCCCCGCCCGCGCCCGCCAATCCCAAGACAGAGTACCGCAGGGGCTCTGCTATACTGCACCCCATGACGGCCAAGGCGAAGTCAAAGATCGTGACGGTCGGGCTCGTTCAGATGCGCTGCCGCCCAAGGCTGGGCGAAAATCTTAAGAAGGCGGTCGGCCGCATCCGCGAGGCAGCGGCCAGAGGCGCCCAGGTTGTCTGCCTGCAGGAGCTGTTCCGGTCACAGTACTTTTGCCAGAGCGAAGATGTCGCAATGTTTAAGCTCGCCGAAACGATTCCCGGTCCGACGACCGCGGCGCTCTCCGGGGTTGCAAGAGAAGAGGGGGTTGCGATTGTCGTTCCGTTGTTCGAAAAGAGGGCGGAAGGGCTGTACCATAACAGCGCGGTTGTTATTGATGCCGACGGGAGGATTGCGGGCCAGTATCGCAAAATGCACGTCCCGGACGATCCGCTCTACTACGAGAAGTTTTACTTCACGCCCGGAGACATGGGATTTCCGTCCCACTCAACCCGGTTTGCAAAGATATCCGTGCTGGTTTGCTGGGACCAGTGGTTTCCCGAAGGCGCGCGCCTGGCCGCCCTGTCTGGAGCCGAACTGCTCTTCTACCCGACCGCGATCGGCTGGCTGCCCGGAGAAAAGGAAGAGACCAACCGCACGCAGCACGAAGCCTGGGAAACCGTTCAGCGCGCGCATGCGGTGGCCAACGGCCTGTATGTGGCCGCGGTGAATCGCGTCGGCTGCGAAGGAGGCCTCACCTTCTGGGGCCAGTCGTTCGTTGCAGATCCGATGGGCCGCATTCTGGCCAGAGCTTCTTCCGACAAGGAGGAAGTGCTGGTAGTGCCTTGCGACCTCTCGCGCATCGGCGAGACCCGGCGCCATTGGCCCTTCCTGCGCGATCGGCGCATCGACGCCTATGACGGCCTGACCCGCCGTCTTCTCGAGGAAACGCCCCATCGCAAATGAGCCGCGCCACCCCCGCCGCGCTCGGCTACTGCATGCCGCCGGAATGGCAACACCATGCTGCGACCTGGCTTGCCTGGCCCAAGGATCCCCTCACGTGGCCCGGCCGCGTTGCCGCGGTTCAGGAAGTTTTTCTGAAGATGATCGCGGCTCTCGCCCCCCACGAGACCGTCTGCCTGCTGGTCGACGGCGAGGCGACGGATCGGCACGTGCGCTCGCGCATTGCCTCGATTCCAGGAAGCGCCAACGTCGTCTTCCACCGGATTGAAACCGTCGATTCGTGGATCCGGGATTATGGCCCCAATTTCATTCTTGGCAGAAACGGCGAGCTGGCTTACAACGATTGGATCTTCAACGCCTGGGGAAACAGGTATGAGGAGCTCAAGAAAGACAACTCAATCCCGGCGCGGCTGGAAGCGCTGTTGCGCGTTCCGAGGTTTGAGCCCGGGATGGTGTTGGAAGGGGGGTCCATCGACGTGGACGGCGCCGGCGTCTGCCTTACTACGGAACAATGCCTGCTTCATCCAAATCGAAACCCTCACCTGAGCCGCAGCGAGATCGAGAAATCGCTGAAAGGTTTTTTGGGCGTCCAAAAGATCATCTGGCTGGGGGAGGGCATTGCCGGAGACGATACTGACGGGCATGTGGACGATCTGGCTCGATTTGTTTCTCCCGACACGATTGTCTGCGCCCTGGAGGAAGACACGCTGGATCTGAACTATCGGCCTCTGCAGGAAAATTTTGGGAGGATCGCCCGCGCTACAAATATGAAGGGGAAATTCTACAACGTTGTTTCCCTGCCGATGCCCGCGCCAGTCTTAGGTGACACCGGACGCCTGCCGGCCAGCTACGCCAATTTTTATCTGGCCAATAACGTCGTGCTTGTGCCGACATTCAATCATGACCATGACCGCCGGGCGCTGGAGATTCTGCGGAAGCTCTTCCCGGCGCGCGCCGTCATTGGAATCGACTGCCGGGACTTGATCTGGGGAATGGGAGCAATCCACTGCGTCACGCAGCAGCAGCCGGAGGCCAACTTGGCCGGCCCTGACGAATCTGAATACATGAAGCGCGCCGGGGACGCGACCACTCAGGACCCCATCCTGGGCCTTCGCGGCCTGGGCAAGGAAATCTGGGCGGACGAAGATCCAGACGGCTACGTTCGCCGCCTGCGCGAGAGCTGGCAGTGAGCCGCATCTTCTGGGACACCAATCTTTTCATTTACCTGATCGAGGATTTCGGCGAATTGTCTGAGCGGGTTGCGGCGCTGCGGCGGCGAATGCTGGCTCGAAAGGATCGGCTTTATACGTCAACTCTTACTCTGGGCGAAGTGCTGGTGAAGCCGAAAGAGGAAGGCAACGAATCGCTTCGGCGCAGGTATCTTCAGGCCTTACAGGCGGGAGCGAGCTTGGTTTCTTTCGGGGAAAATGCGGCACAGATTTACTGCTCGATTCGTCGCGACAGGAGCATCCGACCTCCCGACGCGATACAGTTGGCCTGCGCCGCGCAGGAGCAGATAGACCTGTTTATCACCAACGACGACCGCCTGACTCTGAAAACGATCGCAGGAATTCAGTTCATTACTTCCCTACTGGAGACGATCCCTCACACACGCTGTTCCGCCTTCCATTCCGCATCATCACAGGTCCAGACGCACGATCCGCCAACCCATTTATCGGACTCGACAGTGACCTGCTGATCGTCAGCGTCGACACATTGGGCGGTGAGCGTATGTTCGCCATGCTGCAGGAATCATCGGTAATTCCCTATGATCTGGTGATTTTTGATGAGGCCCACAAACTGTCCGCGGACCGTGAAGCCGACTTCACGATTCGAAAAAGGGACCGATATCGGCTCGCGGAGGCCCTGTCCGGAATTCAAGTGAGCGATCCGCGCTGGAGTTTGAGCTGGAGTTGCCAGCACCTCCTGTTGCTGACCGCCACGCCTCACATGGGGAAAGATTTTCCTTACTACTGTCTCTGGCGGTTGCTGGAGCCGGACATTCTTTCCACCGTTGACGCCTTTAATGCCTTCCCTCCCCGATCTCCTTTCAACCCGCGCTCATGGTGAAGAACGAGCCATAGAGGTGAAAGGCCGCGCCGCGATCGGAGATATTGAAATCACGGACAATGAATGGGCGAAAGCCTGCAATCTCCGTGACCGCTACTGGTTGTACGTTGTTTTTGAATGTAGCAGTGCCGTGCCACGGTTGCTGCACATCCAAGACCCGTTCGGAAAATTACTCGCAACCGCAAAGGGCGGGGTCATTATTGACGAGCGGGAAATTTTCGCTGCTGCGGAGAGCGGCTGAGCCTAATTTATGCCGCCAGCAGGGGATGCTCCGATGATGGAGAAAACTATCAAGCAAAAGGAGAGCTCCCTGTCGGCGGAGCTGCGCGGCTCTGAATCTCTGGAAACATCCAAGCCGCGACCGTCAGGGAGCGGACCCTCCGGCGAGAGTCCGGCGAGAGTCCGCTTGCTTATGCGCGCGGCTCTGTATGCACGCGGCTCTGGCAACTCTGAATTATTTCACACATTCTCATTACGCAAACGCCCTGGCACTCAAGACACTTGCCGCAAAATACGTTTCCATCGGCCTGCCCTGCAAAAACAGAACATAACGAACCGCGGCCTCGGCATCCTCTCGGGTCCAGAGATACCGAGTACTTCCGTGTCGAGCCCAGTTCTCGTGACGAAGCAAGCCATGTTTTTCGTTAAGTGTGCGCGTCGCATAGGCCTTAAAGTCGTTCATGATCTTCTCCGGCGCGACCAGACCGTGAACGACGGCATGCAAATGGGTTGTGCGAACATGAAGCCCCAACGGAATCCAACCGCGATACCAGCAGACCTCCGTCAATGCGGCCAGTACGCTTTTACGATATTCCGGCGTAAGCAGAAGCGGAGTTTCCTGCAATCTCCTGCGAATTGCTGCGACTCGGTTCTGGCAAACCGGCAGATACGGAGAACGAGGCAGATTATGATTACGATCAACCGAACCAGATGGATCCCCGAAGAGGCGTGTCCCGTAACAGGCCAACGTTATGTGGTAGGCCAACGGAAATTCTGCGCTGCAGTGAATGGAACGTAGTAGGCTGATGATTTTTCGCAGTTGGAGTGGAGTTTGACAGAAAGCGCCATTGTCCATCGATTGACATAACTGGCGTCTGCCAAGGATTTACGAATGGATTTCGATGTGTGAAACAATTCAGAGCCGCCACGGCCGCGCACGTAGACAGGCGTGTGCGTAAGGAGCCACACCTGCAGAGCCGCGCGCGTAAGCAAGCGGACTCTCCACGGGCTCTCTGCGGACTCTCATCGGAGGGTCCGCTCCCTGACGGTCGCGGCTCGGATGTTTTCACAATGCTGACGCTCGCGGTCGGGAGTAGGTCGGAGAAAGAGCGTGAGACGTTTATGACAGACTGCAAAAGGCTGATCGAAGTTGCTTTCCCATTGAAACAAGCATCCCTGGACTCCGTCCACGAAAAGAACGTTCGCCACGGTCATATCTCGACCCTGCACATCTGGCCGGCTAGGAGGCCACTTGCTGCGTGCCGTGCGGCACTCATCGCCACCCTTCTGCCCGATCCAGGAAATCCAGAGGAAAGAAAGCGGCTGCTGGAGAAAATCGGCGGGACGGTCGTTCAGAAGGTGGAGAAGAAAAAGATTGGCGACAAGACCGTAGATGTCATCCGGGATGAGACTGTCGGGGGCATCCTGCACTGGGGGCGGGAGTCGAACCCGGACATGGAGTGGTTCCGGCAGGAGATCCGCAAGGCATACGGTGGCCGGGCGCCGAAGGTTCTCGATCCATTTGCCGGCGGCGGTGCGATTCCACTGGAGGCGATGCGGTTGGGTTGCGATGTTACCGCCGGCGACATCAACCCGGTCGCCTGGTTCATTCTCAAATGTACGCTGGAGTATCCGCAGAAGCTCGCCGGCCAGCACCGGCCGCTGCCAAAGTTCGCCCTGGAGTCTCCCGAGTTTATGGAGACGTTCTTCAAGAGCACGGGCAAACTCACAAAAAAGCAGTTGGAGCGGAACCTCGATACGGTGCAGCGCAAGCTCTTTCCTCCGCCGGACGTCGATCTCTCCTGGCACGTCCGGGCTTGGGGATGGTGGGTCCTGCGGGAAGCGCGGAGAGACCTGGCAAAGTTCTACCCGACCTACGCGGAATTTGAGCCGCTCTCCGGCGCCACCCAGTTGGACACTAGCGGCATACCGGGAGTTTGAGGAGCGAGTCGGCGTTTTAACAAGGAGAGTAAGTGTCCCCCGGCAAAGCCGGGGGCTTTAAGTTTTGTGAGCCGCTCAAAGCGGCCTTAACGTCGCCGCTTGCGCGGCCACTTGCGCCACCTGAAGGTGGCTACCCCTTGAACAGACCGAGCTGATCCAGTCGCGCTGTTCCGGCCAAATCGAGATTGTCATGTGCACATTGCCGAGCATCAGAAGATGGCCCGTACAGATCAAGTCTCCAGTCTTCGGAATTGACACCACGTCGTACTTACACTGCCACTTCGTTTGCTGTAAGCCGTTGTACTTCGTCATGGAACTCCCTTTCGTGATGCTTTTCGCACGGCTCACAAAAGGGAGTTCTTCAGACTCCCGTAAATGTCAAACTTTGACTGCCTCCCCGGCAGAGCCAGGGGGACTCCTATTAGGTTCTAGGCTACAACCATGAAAATCTACGACATTTCACCGCTGCTCCACCCGGGCATTGCCGTCTGGCCGGGTGACACCCCGTTTTCAAGCCGGCCGCTGCTGCGCCTGTCACAAGGAGCGTCGGTGAATCTCTCCAGCGCCACGCTGAGCCTGCATACCGGAGCTCACGTTGACGCGCCCTCGCATGTCCTGGACGCGGGAACACCGATTGACCGCGTGGATCTCTCGCTGTATGTAGGCCGGGCCCGAGTGGCGACGCTGTCAGCGGTGGAATCAGTGCGTGAAGCGGCAGTGGAAGCGATCCTGCGGGAGCGTCCTGAAAGGCTGTTGCTGCACTGCCGTCCCGGCTTTGACGCCGACCGATTTCCCGAATCGTTTGTTTCCTTCACGCCTGAGGCGGCAATGCGGATCGGTGAAGCAGGAATTAAACTGGTGGGTATCGACTCACCCTCGGTCGACCCGATCGACAGCAAGGATCTGCCGGCCCACCACATCTTCTGCCGTTACGGAACGGCGATTCTAGAAAACCTCGACCTGCGCGGCGTTCCCGACGGAGAGTATGAGCTGATCGCCTTGCCGCTGAAAATCCAGAACGGCGACGCCTCCCCGGTCCGGGCGATATTGAGGGGAATCCCGGGGTAAGATCGGATCGCATTACGAGCAGGTCTCTGCCTAAGAACGGGCACTCATTTCGAAGAGTTGCAACATGAGCCAGGATCAGATATTCCGCATCATCCTCATTGCCGGCTCTTTGATCATCTTTCCAATCGCCTTCTATCACCGCCTCAAGTCACAGGCGACCGGCGAGAAGCTGGATCGGAGGCAGGAAGGTCTCTTCATCCTGTTCACGCTGCGGCCGATCGGGATCGCTGGAATGCTGGGACTGATCGCCTACATGGTCAATCCGCCTTCGATGGCCTGGGCGTCGGTGAATCTGCCCGACTGGTTACGCTGGAGTGGCGTCGCACTTGGCGCCGCAGCCGGCGGGCTATTGACCTGGACCCTCCACAGTCTGGGGAAGAACCTGACGGATACGGTTGTGACCCGAAAAGAGCATACCCTGGTGATCACCGGCCCGTACCGCCGGGTCCGCCACCCATTTTACGACTCGGTGGCGCTGTCCGTCCTGGCCAACTCACTGGCTGCAGCCAACTGGTTTCTCCTCTTGACGGGCGCCTGGGTGCTGGCGCTGATCCTGGTCCGAACGCGCAAGGAAGAGGAGCTGCTGGCGGCCCGATTTGGGGACGCCTACCGGGCATACAGGGAGCAGACCGGGCGCTTCCTGCCCAGAATGAGGACGCGACAGCCGGGCGCGTGACCGCGCGGCAGGCAAATCAACTGGGTCGCCACCGCCTGTTTGCAACAGACGCCGGCGATTGCGTTGGCCGGATCCAGCATCTGACCCGCAGGATCGGAGTTCTCTCCGGTGCTATACTGAATTGTCATCAGAACAATGGTCAAGGACGCGCCTTTGTGGGTCACTCTTTTCATCACAAGATTGTACGGCTGGCAAGCATCCATCGGGTTCGACTCAATTCTACTAGTGAACGTGCGGAACCTGCTGAAGGCGGTCAGCCCTGCTTCGAATTAGCGGACCGCTGCTGAGAGAAATGCCGGAGCGACTCAAGCCACGCGTGACCTTGCGGAACTGTTTTTCCCGCCCGTACGATTCGGCCATTGCGGCGGCGCGCACTTGTTATTCTCCGCGAATTATTGAGGCGGAGGAAATCACCGAAAAGCAGCGCGAGTCAATTGGAAAGGTCACGTTTGACGGGGGCCATCACACCGTTTTTCAGCATCCCCACTTCGAATTCGGCCTGGAAAACGTCTCACGCCAGTTCGTATGGAACCTTCTTCACAATCACCCGTTCTACAACTCCGAGCAAACCAGCCAGCGGTATGTGCGCATGGATGAAGTCCGCGTCTTCGTGCCCCCGCTGGAAGGGGAATCGCTGCGTCTGTACCAAGATTGCATCCGCTTTCAGTGGGCCTGCTACCACCGGCTGTCAGAGCTGCTGACGTTGGACACTCGCGCAATCCTCGCAGACATCTGGCGCCTGGAAACATATCCCCATGAAAAAAAGAAGAAGAAGGTGGAACGGGACTCGGAAAAAAAAGCCATCGAGACGGCCCGCTACGTCATCCCCATCGCCGCCATGACCCGCATGGTGCATACCGTTTCCGGCATTGTGCTGCACCGGCTGAACCGCCTGAGAAACTCAGGGGACACTCCCTATGAGACCGCCCTGGTAATTGGAGAAATGGTGGAGCGGGTGCGCGAATCGGACCCTTCATTCTTTGAGCGGATCGGAGACGGCGCCCTGGAAACGGCGCAAATCCCGGAGTTTCGCTTCCAGCCCGGCAGCCCGGCGTGCGCCCGGGAATTTGATGCCCGGCTTGAGGGGCGGACTTCCCGCCTGGTCGATTACTCGCCGCAGGCCGAGCGCATCGTGGCTGACGCCCTGCGCGCCACCCTGGGCCAAGAGAGAGCGGCCCTGTCCGATGACGAAGCGATCGCATGGATACTGGATCCCAGAAAAAATCCTTATCGCTTCGACAAGCTGAACATTTCATTTCATGCGCCGCTCATGAAGCCCTTGCACCACGCGTTCTATACTTTCATCAAGAAAATCAGCCACACGGCAGACAGCCAGGATCAGCGGCATCGCCTGGTGCCGGCCTCGCGGCCGGTCATGCTGCTGACAGATTCCCGAGAACCTGACTATGTCACGCCCGAAATCGTGAAGCGAAATCCCGCGGCCCTGGACATCTACCGGCAGGCGATGGAAAGAGCGTGGACAACCAAGAATGAGCTGGCGGACCGCGGAGTGCCGCTGCAGTTTGCGCTTTACGTGCTGCCTAACGCCTTGTGCCTGAGAATGACCGAATCGTCATCACTCCTGTATCTTCTCCACAAGTGGGTCATGCGCACTTGTCTAAACGCCCAGTGGGAAATCTATCAGGCTTCCATGGAGGAACTGGCGCAGGTAAGCCGGGTGCATCCCCGTCTGACCCGGCACATCGGTCCACCCTGCTCGTTCCGGGTTGGAGTGGCGTCACCGGTCTGCACCGAGGGAACGCATTTTTGCGGCATACCCGTCTGGAAGCTGTTCCCGAATGTTGAAAGGAGATTGTGACTCAGGCGCGATGACCGGTCAGGCTCTGAACATTGGTGGAGGCGCGACCCTGTGCGGATGCGAATCAGACGGTAAAGGACTCGCCGCAGCCGCAACTGCTCTTGGCGTTTGGATTGTTGAACTTGAAACCTGAACCCTGTAAGGTCTCCACATAATCGATCTCGGTCCCATCCAGGTAAGTCAAGCTCTGGGGATCCACGAATATTTTCAAGCCGTCCAGGTCCAGCACGCTATCGCCGCCGTTGGACTGGTGCTCAAAAGCCATGGAGTACTGGAAACCGGAGCATCCGCCTCCGACAACCTGAACTCGCAGGCCTTCATAACCCTCGGCCTGCTGCGCCAGAATTTCTTTGACCTTCGAAACCGCCGTTGGGGTCAAACTGAGCATGTTTAAAAACTCCTTCGCTTCAAAAGCAACTTACATTTCTTATCTTAGTGGCAACTGTTTGGATCTGTCAAACTTGAATTTCACGCTTGCCGCGCCGCTAAATCCCCAACAACGGGAAGAGAAAACGTCTCATGGCTGTAAGCCTTGTACATAAGCAGTATCCATAAGAACAGCAGTCCCAGCATCACTGAAGACTGCAACAGGGTCTGAGCCACGAAACCGGCCGGAGATGGAAAAACCCCGACCAGAATCAGGCCCAGCACATTCACCACAACTTGAATCACAACCAGCGCGATGAAAAAAAAGATGGCCTGAAAAGCATGGAAGCGAATAAACCGATCCTTGCTGTAAGGCTCGATGAGGAGAAACAAGATGCCGGTCACAAACAAAAGGAGGTAGCAAAGGAGTGCCGCGACGTTGCGCGGCAGATCTGCGGATCTGGCTTGGCTCGAAGACCTTTTTGTTTCAGAGGTCGTGTCCGGCGGTACCCTGTTGAGCGGCGCCCCGCAATTGGGGCAGAAGTTGCAGCTCTGATCCGCGGAAGCGCCACATCGCACGCAAGTTTTCGAAGCCATCACTGCCTCCTAAAAAAGCCCCTCGCGGATGAGCGCCGGAATGCGCCGGCGCAAAGACGCCGGCGCTCCGTAGACGGCCTGCCGGTTGCAAAACTCTAAGATTTTCTTGAAGTGGCTCAGGTAAATCAAGAGAAAAGCAGAGGAGCATGGGCTATGATGCGGGGCTATGGGCCTGTGGTACGGTGGACGCGTCCCTGAGCCGGAAGTCATGGATGAGGCGTCTGAAGTCGAAGCCTACGCCGAGGCAGGCGCTTCAGAGCATTTGGACCGGCTGGATACCGAGTGCGCAAACGCGATCCTGGGTTTGAATGCCGCCCCAGACTGGTGGCTGGACCAGGGGTGTGGACCCGGCCGAATCACCTGCAAGGTTGCCGCTCAAACCTCTGCCGGAATTGTTGGTGTAGATCGGGCGTTCAGTATGCTGGTGAAGGCGAGAGATTCCGCAGCCAGACTCGGGTTGGCGCGAGTTTGGTTTGTTCAGGCAGACGTCTCCGCGCTTCCCTTCAAAACAGGAGTTTTCCAACTGCTATGCAGCAACTCGGTCTTGCACCATCTTTCCCGACCGAAGGAGTTCTTGGAGGAGTCGGCGAGGGTCATGCGGCAAAACGGAAAATTTTTCCTGAGAGACCTCGCCAGGCCGCCGAGATGGCGCATGCGCCGCCATCTCGAGTATCACGGGCGTAACTACTCGGGTCCCGTGCGCCGGCTCTTCGACGCGTCCGTGCGCGCCGCCTACACAATCGCTGAGGCGCGCCGGCTGGTAAAGGCCGCTTCCCTGTCAGGCGCGACCGTTTGCCGTGGAGGGAATCTATACCTGATCCTGCGCCGGGTGGGACGATGACGGAAATTGACCTTCGCTATCTTGCAGCACTGGAACGTGCGTGAAGGGTTGCTCGGCGGTCTTTTGCAGATCAGCCGGGCGAAACCGTATCTGGGTGTCCTTCTCAGGTTCATAGTCTGAAAAATGACACCGGCCTCGCGACTCTGCTACAATGACGCCGCGGGTGGCCTAGGGGATTGGCATGGAAGGAAGTTGCGGCCCGCCACATTCGCAGGCTGCCCAGAGCGTTTCTCACTTTTTTCAGTTTACGCTTCATCCGGGAGCGGCCGGTGGCGCATTTATCGCGACGTGCAGCCAGAAAATACGAAATGCGCCGCAGACTGAAAAGGAGCATGTTTCAATTCGCCATACTGGTGTTGGTTGTCTGCGCCGCGGCGCTGGTCCTCAAGCTGCTGTTTTCACTGGCCGCCTACGCCCCGGCGCCTTTTGAACCCGGCCGGGACGATTTGGAACGCTATCTGCAGCAGAAAAGGAAATAGCACACTCCGATGGTTGTCGCCGGGAAGTGCGGCTCCCCTCAGCGGCGTGGAGGCGCACAATGTTGCCGTTGGCCCTCAACGCGCGCGATCTCTAGCAAGTTGTTCCGGGCGGCAGTTTCAATGGACTGCCGCACCCTCTCCGATCTTTGAATAACCGTCCAATACCCGTCCGCCGATGTGCGTGACCCCCACTGCAAATTTCGATCTCTCGGAATTTACAACCTTCCGCATTGGAGGAATAGCCCGTTGGGCGGTGGAAATCGGTTCCCTTGAGGACCTCAAATCGGCTTGGCAGTGGGCTGGCGCGCGGCGGCTTCGGACGCTTTTTGTCGGAGATGGCAGCAATATTCTCTTTTCCGACAGCGGGTTTGATGGCGCCATTCTCATGACTCGGGTTCCAGGCATTCACGTCGTCGACCCTCCCGTTGCCTCTTCGCAGGCCGATCCTTCCGCTCCCGGACCGCCTCTGTCCGAACTCAGCCTGCGGCGCGACGAGGTCTATGTCCGCGTCGGCGGCGGCGTAGGCCTGATGGAGTTGATCCGATGGTGCAACCAGAGGCGGATGGCGGGGCTTGAGAGGATGTACGGCATTCCAGGCACTGTCGCAGGGGCCGTTGTCGGCAACGCGGGGGCATTTGGCCAGGAGATTCAGGACTCACTCACGCAAGCCACGGTTTGGAACCCTTCCGGAGTGTGCGTGCTCTCACGCGCCGACCTGGCATTTCGCTATCGGCACAGTATCCTCAAGGAACGCAGCGACTGCTTTGTCCTTGATTGTCTTTTCCGGCTGCACCGGTGCGACCAGGACCTGCAGCGGATTTCTGAAGAGATTCTGAAGACCAGGAACGAAAAATATCCGCCCGGCATCCGCTGTCCCGGGAGCTTCTTCAAGAACGTCGAAGCGGCGGCGCTTCCCGCCGAGGTTCTGAAGCGGATACCGCCTGAATTTCTGGTCCACGGTAAGATCCCCGCGGGCCGTTTGCTCCAGTCAGTTGGCGCTTGCGGAGCACGGTCAGGCCAGGCGATGATAGCTTCGTACCATGGCAACCTGTTTGTGAACCTGGGCGGCGCTTCCAGTCGAGACGTCCTGGGGCTGGCCGCCGAGTACGGATCGCGCGTTTCCCAGGTATTTGGCGTGAAACTAGAGCCTGAAGTGCTGATTGTCGAAACCAGAAACTGAGCGTCCCCGCGCGGAGGCGGGCTCCACATTGGGCGTTATGCTTCCCATGCGTACGTTGCTCATTGAAGGCGGGTCACACCTGAAGGGAACCTATCCGATCCAGGGAAACAAGAACGCCGCGCTGCCTGTCCTGGCCGCGACGCTGCTGGCGCGGCGCGCCGTTTGCCTTCTCAACGTTCCCCGAATCTGGGACGTGGAGAGCATGCTCTCGCTCCTTCGCTCCCTGGGCGCAAGCGCCGATTGGCAGGGTGATGCACTTTGGATCGACCCGTCGCGCTTTCAGTGCGCGGCTCTTCCGCCGGAGCGGGTCGAGCAACTGCGGGGCGCCATTCTGCTGACCGCCCCTCTGGCCGCGCGCGCCGATTCCATGGAATCCGGTTTCCCGGGAGGGTGTCCCATCGGCGCCCGAACCTTTGAACGGCACTGGGAAGTGTTCCGCGCCGCGGGATTTCAAGTTGAGGATGACCGGCGCCGGTTTCGCATTCAGAGACAGACCCGAATCCTCCATCCCGAGGTTTATCTTGGCGAAGCCTCGGTGACTGCAACTGAGAACGCCCTGATCTTGTTCAGCGCGCTTGACGGCGGGACAATTTACAATGCCGCCAGAGAACCTCACGTGCGGGCGCTCGGAGAGTTTCTAATGCTGCTGGGGGCGCAGATCGAGCACCATCCCACGGCATTGAAAATCCGCCGGGGCGTCGCGCCGCCCGATCGTGAGATCACATTCGAGATTCAACCGGATTTCGTTGATGCCGGCACCCTGGCCATCGCCGCCGGCGTCACCGGCGGCCAGGTCACGCTGACCAAAGTGTGCCGGCAGGATCTGATTGGGATCGAGCACACATTGAAGCAATATGGCGTACAGTGGGACTGGCAGGACGAAGGTTGCGTCAATATCAAAGCCTCGGAGATCACAAACCCAAGCCGGGTTGTGATCGGCCTCTGGCCGAGCTTTCCAACCGACCTGTCCAGCCTGGCAATCGTGTTATCCACTCAGGGCTCGGGCAGCACCTTGGTTCACGACTGGATGTATGAGTCCCGCATGTTTTTTGTCGACAAGCTGGTGCGCATGGGAGCCCGCATCATTCTCTGCGACCCGCATCGCGTCGTGGTTCAGGGCCCGACGGCGCTGCGCGCCACGACGCTGGAGTCGCCGGACATTCGGGCCGGAATGGCCTTGATCGTTGCCGGGCTTGTCGCCCGGGGACAGACACGCATTGAGCACGCCGAAGTCGTGTTTCGCGGCTATGAACGCATCGTGGAGCGCCTGGGCGTCCTGGGAGCCTCCATCCGGGAACAGTGAGGAAACGCCACATTGCGAATGTCGAATTACCAGGCATGCAGCAGGCCGGGGCAGACTGCTGGCTGGAATGAGAGTCAAGGGGAACGTTTGGTGAGAAAAAACTCGCGCAGCAACGCGGCGGCTTCCCGCTCCAGGAAATGACCGCGTGCCAAAACGCGGTGATTCAGTTGGGGAATCTGCAGCAGGCGCTGGGTGGATTCCACCGCGCCGCCCTTGGGATCGGCAGCGCCGTAGAACAGATTTCGGATGCGGGCGTGCACCATGGCGCCGGCGCACATGGCGCAGGATTCAACCGTGACGTAAATGTCGCAATCCGGCAGCCGGTAATTTTCCAGCGTGCGAGCCGCGTCCCGCATTGCCACCACCTCCGCGTGCCCGGTGGGATCCCGCGTGGTGAGCACGTTGTTGTGCCCGCGACCCACGATCTTTCGCATGAACACGACCACGGCGCCGATCGGCACCTCCTGTTCAAGAGCCGCCCGCTCCGCCTCCAGCAAGGCCTCCCTCATGAAGCGCTCTTCGTAGAAGTCCAGCTCAGCCATCGAGGCATCCGGGGTCAGGAGGGTGCGCTCAGGGGTTGACGTTCTCCAGCAGCAGGGCCATCCCCAGGCCGCCGCTGATTCCAAGCATGGCGATGCCATAGCGGGCCTTCCGCTGCCGCATCTGGTGCGCCAGCGTGACCACGATTCGGGCGCCGGCGCAGCCCGCCGGAGACCCCAGACTGACGGCGCCACCGCTGACATTCATTCGATCCAGGCCGATGCGCAACTCTTGCGCACAGGCCAGCGCCTGCATCGCCGACAATTCATTCAGTTCAAACAAATCGATTTCGTCCAGACTGACGGCAGCCTGCGAAAGCAGTTTTTTCACCGCCGGTACCATCGCCACCGCGGCCATGGCCGGCTCGACGCCCGCGGTCGCGTAGTCCACAATGCGACAGGCCGGGAAGCGCTGTATCCGGCGAAAATCATCTTCGCCCACGATCACCGCCGCCGCGGCGCCGTCGACCAGCGCCGTGAACCAGGACCCCGGCGCCGCC
>JACQGG010000169.1 GCA_016199665.1 Acidobacteriota bacterium
CAGGACAATGTCGTCGTGCACGTGCCCCACCAGGGTAGAACCGTGATAGGGAATAATGTCACCCTGGGTCATGGTTCCATCCTGGAGGGGTGCGTCATTGAGGACGGCGTGGTTATCGGCATGAATGCCGTGGTACTCCAAGATGCCAACATCGGGGCAGCCTCCATGGTCGCTGCCGGCTCGGTTGTCGGCGAAAAAGCCCGGATTCCTCCTGCACACCTGGCGGCGGGCACGCCTGCCCGGGTGAAAAAGGCGCTTTCCGGCAGCGCTCAAGCCTTCACCGAAACCAGCGCGTCCATATACAGACAACTGGCGGCCGGCTATCTGGCGGGAAAAACACGCCGGCAGGACGCCTGACGAAAACAAAATTCGTCAATAGACACCGGCATCCAGCAGATTGTAAATTAGTCCCCGCGCGTTTGGATCCGTCTTGTCGCAGATCCGTTCCACGCGGGTGCCATTTTTGATTGCTTGGATAAGCTCGGGGACATCAGAGAGTTGAACGCCCGAATACCAGTGTCGCTGCGGATAAATGACGATGTTGGGACCTTCGTGGCAGGTCCCAAAGCACATGTAGGTTCGCACCTCCACCTGATCGTGCCCCGCAAACGCCTCTTTCAGGCGCTGCACGATTTCCTCAGCGCCCCGGGACTTGCAGTCAACATTGTGACAGACCAGAACCATCGTGCGCTTTTCCGTTTCCACACTCATTCTCCTGTTTCCATTGGGAGAATCCAACCCCTCTCCTTGAAAACGCCGGGGAATGCCTTCACCTTTTGGAAGACTGTTCGCTCTTGCTTTTTTTCGAACGATCGTTCTAAAATCGTACTTGCCTTTTTCGAACGATCGTTCTAAAATTATGCTACCGGGAATTGAACGGGGGATCAAGTAAAATTATGGAGGGATCATGGAACAGACAGCGCAGTCATTAGTGGACTATCGCACGCAAGAGGGGATTTGCATCCTGGAGCTCAACAATCCGCCTGCCAACGCTTACAGTCATGACCTGCTGCGGCAGCTCGACGCGGCCATTTTATCGGCGCGTTTTGATGAAAGCGTGCACGTGATTGTCGTTCGCGGCAAAGGGGAAAAGTTTTTCTGCGCGGGAGCAGATATCAAACATCTGCGAGGGCGCTCCGCGCAGTTTCGTTACAATTTCGGCCTGCACGGCAATGAAACATTGTGCCGGTTGGAACAAACGCCCAAGCTAGTCATCGCCGCCCTGAACGGACACGCCCTGGGTGGGGGACTGGAAATGGCGCTGGCCTGCGATATCCGCGTGGGAAAGCAGGACGGGGGAAACCTGGGACTTCCGGAGATCAATCTCGGCCTCTTTCCGGGAATGGGGGGGACGCAGCGGCTTTCCCGGTTGATCGGGAAAGGGCGAGCGATGGAAATCATGATGACGGGTCGGAGTCTGAACTTTGAAGAAGGTCTGGAATTGGGCATCCTGAATAATATTTTCGGCAAGGAAGCCTTTTGGGAAGAAACCCTGGCCTACGCCCGTCAGTTTGTTCCGCCGCATAAGGCCAGCAAGGCGGTGGGGAGCATCAAGCGCGCGGTCCAGTCGGGTATTGGAATGTCTTTGACGGATGGTCTGGCCCTGGAACGGGAACTGCTGCAACAGGCGTTTGAGAGCGAGGATGCGGAAGAAGGGATCGCGGCGTTTGTGGACAAGAGAATGCCGGCTTTTAAAGGAGAGTAGTCCTGGGTCAGCTCGGCTTGTACGGACGCCCCGGCTGCAATAAAATGGAAGTTGGAAATGTCGGCGATGCCGTCCGGGAAGAAGATTTTGACAACAAAAGAGAAAGAAAACCCAAGGAGTAAGCAATGCTAATCAAGAAATCCAAAGTTCACAGTTTTGATGATTGGGTGGATGTTTTTCACCAGTGGCGCGAGGACATCGGTTACCCGACGGATCTGATCGGCGACTATCATTTTGAGACAAAGTTGGGGGAACTCGAGAGCGATGAAATCGAGTTCGGACACTTTGCCGGCCAAAGGAAATGGGAGAAGCTGATTGAGATCCCGGATCAGAGAATTCGCGATCTTTTGCACCATCTGGTCGAGTACCAGGGGGACACGGAGTTTGCCTCGGTGGAACAGCAGAAAAACCTGCTGGAGAGGGCGCCCAGCAATTATGACTTGGCGAGCATCATTCGCGTCAACCGCGAGGAGATGAGGCACGGGTGGCAGATGGCCTATCTGCTGGTGGAACACTTTGGGGAAATCGGCAAACGCCAGGCCCAGAAACTGCTGGAACGCAGAGCCTCCGCCCACTCGCGTCTTCTCGGTTCCTTTAACGAACCGGTTTACAACTGGCTGGATTTTTTCACCTATACCGATTTTATCGATCGCGACGGCAAGTATCAGCTCAACATGCTCAGCCGCAGCGCTTTTGGGCCGCTGGCGCGCAGCATGCGGCCGATGCTGCAGGAAGAGGCCTACCACCTGCTGACGGGAAACAGCGGCCTGATGCGCATTGTCAAAGCCAAGGTCATTCCCGTGACCGTGATCCAGAAATACTTCAATAAGTGGCTGTCCACCGGCGCGGACCTCTTCGGTCAGGACCAGTCCTCTTCAGCCCATTGGGCCTATCTGTGGGGCTTGAAAGGGCGTTACGACGAGCACTTGTTCGACGGGCCGGCCGACATGGCGACGCTCAATGAACTTTCCCGCTCCCAGTACCTGAAAGAAGTGGGCGCCATTATTGACGCGCTGAACCGGAGCATTGGCGCCGATCAACCCAAGCTCAGGATTCCCGATGAGAAGTTCCGAAGAAGCATCGGACAATACGCGGGGATGACTTACAGCGCGGACGGCAAATTGCTCTCCCCGGAGGAATACGAGAAGCACCTGAAAGAGGTGCTCCCGTCGGAGGTCGACGACCAGTTTGTGATTGGTCTTGAGAAAGAAAAGGGCTGGATCGTCGAGGTTGAACAGAGATAGTTTTTCCCGACTCGTGTGAAGGATCCGAGCCGCGCGCGTCAGCAGGCGGACTCTGTCACGGGTCCGCTCGCGGACGGTCGTGGCTCGGATGCGCGCTGTCTTTACCCGGATTGTGAGCGCGGGCGGCCAGTTCCTGCCGGAGGAGACGGCGCCTCCTTGCACCGGAAAGCAGCTCTGATGAACTTGGGAGAGCGCGGCCCGAGGTTTCTCATTTCTATTCCCCCCCATCCAAACCGTAGGCCTGGTGCAAAACGACAACGGGATGGACCGGTTTTTTGCCGGTGCCCTGCTGAATTTGAATTGCCGACAGGGGGCAGTCCGTCACCGTGCAGGCATCCTCGGTTTTCATGAATCTGAAAAGGGGCTTTCCAACTTTCATGGAAAGCTCAAAGTTCTCTTTCCTGACGCTCCAACTTCCATCGTGGCCGCTGCAGCACTGCATGCGCGAGATCTCTGCTCCCGGGATTAATTTCAGCAACTCCTGTGACTTGAAACCGATGTTTTGCGCCTTGAGATGGCAGGGCTGATGGTATCGGATCTTGCCGGCTTTCTGCGGAAAGTTCAGATCCAGCCGTCCCTTTTCGTGGACCGCCAGGAGATACTCGGACAGGTCATAAGTGTTCTCGGAAACCAGCCTGGCCTCGTCGGTTTGCAAAAAGCGCGGGTAATCGCGTTTGAGCATATAGCTGCAGCTCGCGCTGGGGACTACAACCTTATATCCCCGGCGTACCGCCTGGCTCAGCGTGTTCACGTTGGCCTTGATTTTTCTTAAGGCGGCATCCACCAGGCCGCTGTCCAGGAACGGAAGGCCGCAACATTGCTGTACCGGAACAATGAAGTCGATTCCATTCTTTTCAAAGACGCCGACCGCGGCTTTTCCGATCTCCGGCTCGTTATAGTTGACGGTGCAGCTATAGAAAAAGGCGGCCTTCTCTTCTCCCCTCCCTTTCCGGCCCGGTGCGCCCTGAGAATGTCTTCGGAACCACTTGGCAAAGGTCTCTGCATGAAACGTGGGCAGTAATCGATCCCGATGAATGCCCAGATATTTTTCCATCAACGCCCTCAGAGATGGATTCTGATTAACCCAGTTCACAAGCGGCGCCGACAGACTTGCCAGACTGCCCACCAGATCCGTGTCTCCAAATATCCTGTCGGCAAAGCTTGTCCCCTTTTTCTTCGATTCGACAAGGCTGGCTCTCATCATGGTGCGCGGGAAGTCGATGTCCCACTCATGAGGAGGAACATAGGGGCAGACGGTATAACAGAGTTTGCACTGGTAGCATAGATCGACGACCTGGTTGACCTGCGAGTCATTCAGCCCGTCCACGTTGCCGAAATTGTCATCCACCCACTGGAACAGGTTGACAAAAGAAGGACAAAAGGTGTCGCACACCCGGCATCCATGGCAAACGTCGAACACCCGCAAAACTTCCTTGCGAGTCGCCCGCGGGTCCCAGAACTCAGTGCTCTTGAGGTCGAAATCCATGGGCCTTACTTCCATTCCCATAGCTGGGCCCGGGTGTTTCCCTGGGCGTCCACCTCGTATTCGAAGATTCCGGCGACGCTGTTCAGGCGTAACCATCGTGGGGATGAGGTCTGGTAGTAGATGGCGCCCCGGTAGCTGACGGAACCATCCTTCCCGACTGTGCCCACACCCTGGCCGATCCACGTGGCCAGATCCCCCTCCTTGCCCATGATCACGCCCTGGCCCTCTCCATATACAGTCCCGTCAGGTCGCATCACAGACGAGTACGTGCCCGTCTCTGTTTGGTCGACACCGAGCAGCGTCCCTTTGGACTGAAATGATGTTTCCATCTTCGGGCCGCCTCCCGGATTCGGTAACACTCGCTGCGAAATCACCTTCCCTGCCCCCTCGCCGATCTTTTCGCCTTGCATACACTTCCTCCTCCTGAATGGACTTCCTCAACCGCTCTCTGCTCGCAAAATGCGGGCCCTATTTTGAAGCATCTTGCTAAGAAAGACCAGCCGGGATTGCGTTCCTTTGCGTTCCTTAGCATAAAGGCAACGACTCGGCCGGGCGGATGAGCTCTCCCTTCTTGACGTCCAAGACCCCGCGCGGGGTGAGGCGCCAGCCGGGGAGAAAATCGCAGGTGAGAAAAAGCAGGGCGTACAGGATATCGTCGTAAGGAAATCCGGCAAACTGGACATGCGCCTCCAGTTCACGCTGCGCCTGCACCGCGGCGGCAAACGGAGCTGGCGACATCATGCCGGCGATCGGCAATGGGAAGTTCCGGGCCGCGCCGCCGGAGTCTGTCACGGCGATCCCGCCGCTGTCGACGGCAACCCTGGCGGCCGCCCGGCGCATCGCCCGCGTGTCGGCGCCCATGACAAGCAGATGGGTGGTCGTGTTGAAAGTGCTGGCAAGGCCTGCCAGCCGAGGCGCAAAGCCGCGGACCCAGCAGCGGCCCGCCCACTGTGCCCGGCGATCCAGCAACATAGCCAGAATAAGGTCCTGCGGCACCGACCCGTCCGGTCCCCACTCTGCCAGACCGCCGGGCCGCGTAATGACATTGCTGACAAATTCAATCACCGGCAATTGCTCCCCTGCATCCCAGGGACGGTAAAGCCGTTCGCCGGCGAACGACTGGGCAGGCGCAAACTCGGGTCTCATACCGAGGCTGTCCCAATCGATGACGGGAAGCTCGGCGGCCAGCCGGCCCATGCGGGCTACGTCGCGTCCTGCGACCATCACGCGCTCCGGACGAAACGATTCCAGATCAGGCAGAATCAAAAGATCAGCCAGCCTGCCGGGCGCAACCCCGCCCACTTCATGATCGACGCGATAGTAGGTTGCCGGATTGAGAGTCGCCATCTGGATGGCCGCAACCGGCGACACGCCTGCCGCGACGGCGCGCCGCAGAGCTTCGTCGATGAATCCGCGTTCCGCGATGAAGCGAGGCGCGGGACCATCCGCCGTCAGCATCAGGCGCCGCGTATCGACTCGCCGCTGGGTGATCGCGCGCGCCAGCTCCGGCAGGTCCGGACGCAACGAGCTGTTGCGCAACACCGTCCAGAGACCGAGACGCAGGCGATCCAAAACCTCGCCTTCGGAAATGGCCTCGTGGCAGGCGGTGATGCCGGCGGCCACTACCGCATTCAGTTTCTCGCCCGAGGCGCCCGCGGTGTGTCCGTCGGCGCGCTTGCCGAGCGCTTCACAGCAGCGGATTTCCGCCAAGAGCCGCTCATCGCCCTGAAAAATCATCGGCCACCGGGTCACTTCAGCCGTGCCGGCAACCTCGGGCCGTGACAGCAGCGGCAGGACTTTTTCCGGCGCAAAATCGGCTCCCTCTCCCGCCCACTGCGACTGCGAGATCAGCCGGACCAGCCAGCGGCAGCGGCCTGGCAGCGGAGCAAGCGCCTCCACCGTCTTCAAAAAGCCCCCGGCGCCGCCCTGGAGATAAAAGAAGAGATTATCGTTGAAGGTCAGAGTCGTGCCCGCCGGCAACACGCCTTCAAGGAGCGTTGCCGGATTGTAGAGCACCCAGGGATGCGAGTGCGGCTCGATCCAGCCGGGCGCCAGGTAGCGGCCGGCCGCGTCAATCACTTCGGTCGCCGGTCCTACTGCCTGCGTGCTGGCTCCCACGTACGCAATGCGCCCTTGTGAAATCGCCACGTTGCCGCGCAGCAATTCTCCCGAGTAAACGTTGACGACGGTGGCCCCGCGAATGAACCGATCCGCAGGGGCCTCACCGCGAGCCACAGCAGTTAGCCGAATCCGCTCCTGCACAGCACCGGCCTCGCTGTTTTCCCCGTCACCCGGCCGCGTTTTCATCGACCGAGCCCTGAATGGAAAGTCTCCATGCGCCTCCCTGCCGCTGCCGAGCCTGAACCGGTGAATCCTGACCGCGAAGCTCGATTTTATCACTGCGTCCTCGGTTGAGGGTCCGGGGACGTAACCAGGTTAGCCGGGACAGGGTAGCAAGCCTTGGGAGTCGTCCGGCCTGATTCTCCCCACCGCTCCCTTCCGTTGCTTCGCATTCATTCGCGGCCCTTTCCCGTTCATTCGCGTTCATTCGCGGCTCTTTCCCATTCATTCGCGTTCATTCGCGGCTCTTTCCCGTTCATTCGCATTCATTCGCGGCCCTTTTC
>JACQGG010000173.1 GCA_016199665.1 Acidobacteriota bacterium
GCCTCTGTCTGATCCTTAACCGTGCCGGAGATGGCGGCCCCGGTCCCTTGAGCGAGAACCCCAGGAATGCAAATCCAGAAAAAGGAATGGAGAAAGAGCAACTTTTTAAACATTGATTTCCTCCTCGTGGCGGAGTTGAGAGTTGCATGAGCATATGTTTCTAGCTGCGAAAACCCCAAAAGACAATCAATCAGATGATTTCGAGTTTTCCGCTGCTCGTCATAAGCGGTCTTCCCTCTGGTTTTGAGCTGAGACAGCCCAGGCCGGCCAACGGCTGAAGCCCTGACAGGCATCCAATGCGTGAAAAAGCCATGCTAAAAGTGAAGCCGCGCTCAGTTTGTTTCACTATGGCGGAGGGCATCATAAGGTGTCAAGGAGTTTTGCACGCGCTTTCCTTCTCTCCCAGCATTGTTTTGCGGCGCCGAACCTTCACGACCTTCACAACCTTCATGCGGAAGTTGACGCCACAGGAGCCCCGCAGCTATACTCTGCACTCTGCCTGTGGAGCGTACCGATGATTCACGCGCCTTTCTCACGACTGCCGGCTCTGACACTGGCCGGGAGCCTTCTGTTCGCCCTTGCCGCTGCCGCGCCGGAGGACGAACTGCTTGAGCTCCTCCGCAAAGACCAGCCTTACACGATGGTTCCCGCCTCCCTTTTCGACCGCCTCGGTTGGGATTTGCCCGATGGCGGGAACGCGGTCAAAAAGCTGGCCCAGGCCGCTTCCGGCGGGGCCTTCGATCCCAAAGAACTGGAAAGCCTTCCCCAGGAGAAGATCGGCTATCGGGCCCAGTGGCACGTCATTCGCTACCCCTACTACGGCCTGGAGTGGGATATCACCGGACTGTACCTGAAGCCCCGGAATCCCCTGCCGGGGCTACCCACGGTGGTCTACGTCCACGGTGGGCTGGCCAATTTTTACGAGTTCTTCGTCGATCCGTACAACAACCCCGGCCTGGGCCAGTATCTGGCTCAGAAAATTCCAGTGCTGCTGATCTCCATCCCCGGAAATTACAAGCCTGGAGGGTGGAACGAGCCGCCTGCCACAAGAAAGCCTGCTTATCTGCTTGACCGGGAACTCAGCGGGGAAGAGGTGGGCCTGCGCAACTCCATTTTCACCCGGGCGCTGATGGCGGAGGGTGTATGGCGGCTCATCGAAACGGCGACCCAGGGTCCGGTCCTGCTCTCCGGACATTCCAATGGAGGCGAGATCCAGTTCATGTCCGACAGACGCCTGAAGGATCGTCTGCGTGGAATGTCGCTCGGATGGGGCACAGGAGGACCTGCTTCATTGCGTCGGAACTGGGAAGATGAAGCGGCCCGGGAAAGCAACCGTTCCGGCGAGCGCCCTTATGTTGCGGTGACTGAGGTTGGCGGGCGCGAGCCGGAAATGTACACCAACGGCTACGTCGGTCCACTCAATCCCATTTCGGGCAAGACCAAACTGGAAGTTGCGCAGAAATGGTTTGAACTGGAAGGAAGGCGCCGGCCGCAATTCATCCAGCCCATTCTAGGCGTGGAACACTCAGGCCGCACCGATTTGCGAGAGAACGTGCAGAAAACCATACGGGAAGCGGTTTTGAAGAGCGGCCTGCAAATTGACACTCAAGCCGTGTTTGCCGACCTGCTGGCCACGATGAAGTCCCCGATTTCGGGTTATCAGCGCATGATCTGGACGACAGCCGTGCTCGACGACGGGCATTGGGACCCGGATCCCAAGAAAGCCCGCGAGCTTTATGTAGCCGATGGTTTTCGAGAGCAAAATCCGCTGGCTCAGATTCGAGTCGCAGTCTACGATGTGCCGATGACGCATTACGGCCATATCGAACGGCCGAAACAGCTCGCCGGAGGCACTCTGGCGGCTGTCAAGTGGCTCTACGAGTAAACCCCCGATGAAATCTGCGCCGTCGCCTTGACACTGCAAGACGCTGGATGCTTTTCCACCTCCCCGGAAAAACCCCCATAAGAATTGCGCTTGACCGAGCCGTCGTTCTTATAGATGCCCCGGAGAGTAGCCGCAGAATGGGGTCGGCGTCCTCTGCCAAAGCTCGGCGTGATCTGTATCACCTATGCAGACTATGGCGCCCGTTACAATATCTCTTCATGTTGTGTCCCTGCTGCCGCCAAAAGTCTTTCAGTTTTTCGCGTACTTTATCTTGCCCCCTATAATGACATTTAGAATTGGAAGCTCTGAAATCTGCTCCGGTGGAACAGTCATGTAATCTCCCCCAAGAACGACGCAATCGGCGAGCTTACCCGGCTCAATCGAACCGAGCGTCTTCTCGTCTTGGTAAAATCGAGCCGCCCACACGGTCGCCATTCTCAGGGCTTCTTCTCGAGTGATCCTCTGATTGGGACCCACCACCTTGCCTAATGCATCATTCTTTCTCGTGACATAGGCCTCAATCCCCTCCAAGTGCTGATTCTGCTTTAAATAGACGTGCCCTGCAGGGCGCGGATCTACGATTCTGAGTGAGGGTTGGACGTCCGGCTCTTCGTCGGTGCCCATCGTCTCCAAAGCAGGCTTCATTCCGATGTCGATTAGTTCTCGAAGCGGCTGCATCCCTGCCGTCTCATCCGGCCCCCACTGCTTGTCCAGCGCCTTGACGTAATCCCCGTCCCCTTGAAAGAGGTAAGACGGGTTAAAATTCAGCACCATTTCGTAGGCAGCCATTCTTCTACCAAGATCGACGGGCCTCATCAGCCCGTGAGCAATCCCGTAGGCTTTGCCTTTCACAGGGTATTTCTTGGCGGCCTCATCCATGGCATCCAGGAACTGCGCGACGCCGGCGTCCCCCTGAATATGGATGTCGGTCACATTGTAGCCGTACTTAGCGGCTATAGCCACGTTCTTATAGTCGCCATACTCCTTCCAGTCCTTTCCTTCCTCGACCATGTCCGTCCACTTGGAATACCCATAATCGCTAAAAGCCATCCAGGACTCCTTGGCCCGCATCGGTTTTCGGGTGAACATACCGCCGTTGGTGACGTGGCTATCAATGGAACTGACCGTCGCCGCAGCGATCTTCAACCAGTCGTCACCCACTCCCATCAGGTTTCCTATCCTTTTTAGATACGGCTCCGCAAGTGGGTTCAGCCGGGGAATCTCACTGGTAATGCGGATGCGCAGGGGTAGCTCACCCCGCATGTAAAGATCCCGCAATATGGAGATCGTGAGGCCCCACATACGATTCCCACTGGTGGTTACCCCAGTCTTCATTCGATCAATGAGTTTTTCTTTCTGCCTCTGAACCATGGCCTCATAGGCTTCCCCTTCCGGATAAGGCAGCACCTCATAAGTCAACACTCCATAAGCCCACCCCCGGATCATGCCCGTGGGTTGGCCGTTTTTGTCTTTGAAAATGCCGGCCATGACGTAATTCGGAAGAGTGTTCAACGCCTTGCTATTCACGATCCCAGTGGTGTTATCGAGGGTCATGAGAACAGGATTATTGGGGGCCACAGTATCCAGCATCTCCTTAGTCACTGTGTAGGCGGCTGCGGTTCGGGCGGCCCCAAAGAAAATCCACTCTCCGGGACGACCTACCTTTTCCACCAACTCCTTCATCTTTCTTAAACCTTCATCCAGTTTCTCGAACCTGATCCGAGACCAATTTCCCAGGTGCATGATTCCAGAGGGTTGATGCTGTCCTTCCCACCCTTGCCCGTGGCCGAGGTAGAACCCAGGAACCAGGGTACCGCCCTTCAGATCAATTCGTGTCGTATTCGGGCCGGCCATCTGAAGTATCTTGGCCGAATCGCCGAGTGCCAGAAATTTCCCATCTCGGACTGCGACAGCTTGAGAGATGGTAAATTTATCGTCCACCGTCAACACCTTGCCGTTGTAAATAACTATGTCTGCATACGCCAGGACTTCCAGTGGCACATTGACTTGGCCCCAAGACGGCCACATAAGACCGACAAGAAGAGCGAACCAAATAACACCCAATTTAAGCAAGCCATCCTTTCCTACCTGCCGTGATCTCTTGCGAAGATCAACTTTTGACACTGCCAGTGCTGCCATGAAATCCTCCATAAGAAAATTGATAAATCTTAATAAACGATTTTTAGCCCTGATTGTATTTACCGCGATGTGTTGATTGAAATCCACCGAAGTTCGCTTTGCCTTGCCCGGGCAAATCACTCACGCCAATAAAGGCGCGCCTGCCCCGGCTGGCGGCCGCCTGTGCCCCCAGGTGAAGCGGGGCGATTTCAGAAGGTGAACTTCAAGCCCAATTGAATCTGCCGCGCGGTGGTTGTGGTCTGGGTGATCCTCCCAAAAGTTCCAGGGGGTACGCCGCTGAAGTCCCTGAAGATGTAGCGGACCGGCGCCGCAAAGTTAGCATGGTTCAAGGCGTTGAACATCTCGACTCGGAACCCTAACTCTTTACCTTCCCCCACCGCGGTGTTCTTGCTCAAACCGAAGTCCAAGTTGGCAAGTTTGGGACCCAGGACAGTGTTGCGACCGAGATTGCCGTAATAACCCGCCTCCGGGACCCGGAAGGCGCTTGCGTCCAGGTATTGATCCGGTCCTCCCAGCACCGGATTGTTGCTCTTTCCCGCGACCAGATCCGGCCTTTGGTGAGCGGTCCCCTCGCCGATGTCCTGGCCATCGCGGGCGGCGTTGAAACTCAACTGCACGGTAAAGGGAGTGCCCGAAGCGAGCGCCAGGATCCCATTCAACTGCCAACCGGAAACGAGCTGTTTCGCAAAAGCGGGAAGATTCCCGCCAAAACGATGCCCCTGACCCACTGGCAGCTCGTAGGTGTAATTGAAAACAAAATTCTGGCCCACGTGGAGCGAGGAAAGGCTGTAGTCCCGATTCAGATCGTAAGGATCCATGGTGTCACGAGACGTATTGCGACTCGTCTCAGGATTGCTCTTGGCCGAGGCATTGTCCATCGCCTTCGCCAGGGTGTAGGAAAGTTGGACGTGATTGCCCCCGCTCATCCGCTTTCGGACGCCCACGCCCATCGCGTTGTACCAGGACGCGGCGTCGGTCTCGCTGGTGGTGGCTTCAGAGAAATTCGGGTTTCTTCTTGGAGCATTTGCAGGGAAGAATTTGCGTCCATCCGGCTGAATGAGGGGATAGGCCACATTCCAATCCGAGGACCGGAGCATATGCAGACCCCGCGTTCCAATGTAGGCGAGTGACAAGACCAGCCCCTGACCGAATTCTCGTTGTACGTTCAGGTTGTATTGCATTGAATAGGGTGTGGATTGGTAGCCACCGAAGTTTGTGAGGACAAGGAGGCCCGCCGCCAGCCGTTCGAAGTCGGCAGCATAGTTAATCGGAAAAGGGGGATTACTGATGCTGGCCCGTCTAAAAAAAGGAGCCATACGCACGCCTGGGGACGTGCCATACGCGTAAGGAATCAGGGGCTCAAAGAAGATGCCCAATCCACCCCGAATAGACAGTTTCCCGCTCCCTGTAGGATCCCAGGCAAAGCCCACACGGGGAGCCAAATCCTTCTTCTTGGTTTCCATATAAGCGGCTCGACCGAAGATGGTCGGCTTAGGATCCAGCGGGTTCACGAGACGCGCCGCCCGGCCATGCGTTTCAATCGGGGCCGTGGTGAATTCATAGCGCAGGCCCAGGTTGAAGGTCAGGTTCGGCTTGAGTTTGAAATCGTCCTGCACGAAGAAGCTGTACAAGGTCTGCCGCCAGGAGCGCGTGGCGTCGGTGTCCGGATACACGGAGCGAAACGCGTTTGGTCTGCCAGTCAGGAGCCTTTCCATCGTAGTAAAAGTATAGACCCCCGAATACTCGGTATAGTTGGTACCGTTGTAGCGCATGTTCTTGGCAAGCAGACCAAACTTCACAGAATGGCTGCCCTTGTTCCAGGTGACACTATCGCCGTATTCATACACATTGAAAGCGTCGCTTCTCAGGGCGGTGTTGCATCCGATCAACGCAGTAATCCCGAGGGCGGTCATAAGGAACCCTCCCCCTGTCGCAAAAGGTCTCCCGGGAATGAGGTCCAGAGAGGAAGGGATTGAAACGAGCTGCTCACAGGGGCCGCTGATCCCGGAACGGTTAAACCCGATGTGAAACACGTTGAGCACCCTCGGCGTGAAAATTCGGGTCTCCTCCAGCGCGAAATATTGACTGCGCGACTTATTGGTCCTGTTTATTATCGGTGGATTGGTCGGAGTGAACTTGACAGCGTCATCAATGCTGTAACGGCCGTAAAGAGAATCCTGAGGCGAAAAGCTGTGGTCGATTCTCACCATGATAAGGTCATCATCGGCGGGAGTTTTCACCGAGGCGACGTACTCTCCGGTCCCATCGCCGTTGTCGCGGCCATTGGGCGGAGGCAACAGGGCCAGATACGGCCGGATGTTCTGATGCACCTGGACCCGGGAGTTGGGGAGTATCCCCTGCTTGGCCAGTTCGGTGGGAACATTACCGATCGTGAAATTATTCTCCCGGTCTCTCAAGCCTTCGTAGTTCACAAAGAAGAAGGTTTTGTTTTTCTTGATGGGGCCGCCCAAAGAGGCTCCAAACTGATTTCGCTTGAACGGGGGAGGGGTCTTTCCCGGATTAAAGAAGTTTCGGGCATCGAAAGCGCTGTTGCGATGAAATTCAAGCAAGGAGCCATGAAAGGCATTGGTTCCCGAGCGCGTCACGGCGCTGACGACGCCGCCGGAGCCCCCAAACTCAGCACTGAAGTTATTGACTTGGACTTTAAACTCCCGCACCGCTTCCACGCCCAAAAAAACGCCGGCAACACTGGTCGGCATCTCATTATTCAACGTGGAAATGTCAGAGTTATCCATCAGGATCTTGGTTTGATACCTGCGCGCGCCCCCAATGTTAAAACTGCTTTCAGGCGTGGTCGATGCCCGGGAAATAGTCACCCCGACTTCCAGTGCAGCCAGTTGCCCGATGCTGCGTCCGTTCAGCGGCATGTTTCGGATTTGCCGGTCGTCGATCAGCCCGCCAATCGACGAGTTGGTCGTCTCGATAAGCGCAGGGTCGGAAGACACCGTGACACTTTCGGTGATCTCTCCCACCTTTAACGTAAAATCAACGATGGCCTCACGGCCCATGGTCAACTGAATCCCCGACCGGATCTCTCGCTGAAATCCGACCAGTTCTATCTCCACCTGGTAGCTGCCCACCGGGAGCAGGGTCGCTCGATAGCGACCCTCATCGTCGGTAATTGAGATTCTCACCAGGCCTGTTTCCGTATTCCTCACCGTGACAGTGGCTCCGGGCAGAATGGCGCCGGTTGTGTCTTTGGCGGTTCCCGAAATGGTTGCCGTAGTGAGCTGTGCCAGGATCAACGCATGGCTGCACACCAACAAGATCAGCGAAACAAGGATGCGATCCACCAGTTTCTGCATAACGCTCCTCCTTCTGGCTTCGAAGGTTAAATTTTGGGAAATAGAATGGATTTATGCTAGATCCGCCAAGAAACTTTTGTCAACTTCATTTATTGCGTTGTCAACTTCATTTATTGCGTTATTGACAAACCTGAATCGGGTGGATAGCTTGCTGAAGCCGTATCGAAACCTCCGGGTGAATCGTGACTTTGCCAATCGCAAGAAGGCCGCTTTGCAAAAGGAATTTTCACCGGCCGCCGGGCTTGCGCAATATCGGCGCGTGGCTTGTCTCAAGTTTTGTCTTCCTGGCACTGGGCGGTTCATGGATTTGGGCCGACCACGCCGGCAAAAGCGTTCGTGTCTACCGGACCGAAGGCCCGATTAAGGTCGACGGCGTCCTGGACGAGACCGCCTGGCGGGAGGCCGGGGCAATCTCGGATTTTGTGCAGCAAGAGCCGAAGGTCGACGAGCCGGCCACGGAAAAGACCGAAGTGCGCCTGATTCTGAGCGGCGGCGCCCTCTACGTCGGGGTCGAGTGCTTTGATTCCGAAGCGGGCAAGATCATTGCCCGGGAGCGCCGGCGCGACAACAACCTTCGAGACGATGATCGCTTCGAGATCGTGCTGGATACCTTCCATGACCACCGCAACGCTTTCTATTTTGTGACCAACCCTCTGGGAACCCGCTTTGATGCGCTGATTACCGACGAAGGTGTGGACGTCAACCGCGAGTGGGATGAACGGTGGTGGGTGGAGGCGCGCATGACGCCGCGGGGCTGGACGCTTGAGTTTGAAATCCCTCTCGCCATTCTTCGCGCGTCGCCCGAGCAGGACGTCTGGGGAATCAATTTCCAGCGCTTCATCCGGCGCAAAACGGAAATTGCCTTTTGGACCGGCTGGAACCGCGACTTTAGTTTTGTTCAGGTCTCCCAGGCGGGCCACCTGGAGGGGATGCGAGGCACCCAAGCGGGCCTGCGCGCTCGAATCAAGCCGTATCTCCTTGGGGGGTTCCGGCATCATACTCTGGAGAGCGGCCGGCGAGGCTTTGAAAACTCTTCAGAGGCCGGACTGGAGGTGGCCAAAGTCGGAATCACGCCGAGCCTGATCGCCGAGTTTACGGCAAACACCGACTTTGCGCAGGTCGAGGTGGACGAAGCGGTGGTGAACCTCACCCGCTTTCCCCTCTTTTTCGCCGAGAAACGCGAGTTCTTTCTGGAGCACGCCGGAATCTTTGATTTCAGCCTCGGGGGGCGCCGCGGTTTCCCCAACGACCGCATCCTGCAAATGTTCTTTTCCCGCCGCATCGGCCTGACGGCGGATCGAAGGCCTGTCCCCGTCATCGGAGGGGCCAAGGTGACAGGGCGCGTCCAGGGCCTCGATGTGGGTTTGCTCGACGTGCAAACCGATCAATTTGGAACGGCGCCGGGGAGCAACTATGCGATCGCCCGGGTTAAGAAAAACATTCTGGCCCGCTCTAATTTCGGAGTTTTTTTTTCAAACCGGCAGTCGGGAAGAACCGACGACACCAATCGCGTGGCCGGCGCCGACGTCAACTTCACCTTCTTCAAAAACTTCGACATTCAGGGCTCACTGGGGAGATCCTTTACCGGCGGGGTCAACGGCGACCAGAAAATGGGCCGTCTCAAGCTCAATTTGCTGTCGGATATCTATGAGCTGTTTCTTGAGCACCTGTATCTCGGGGACGATTTTCGACACGACATTGGATTTGTACAGCGCAATGGAATCCGCCGCACCCAGCCGACCATTCTCTGGAAACCCCGTCTGAGATCCAGGAGCATACGAAATCTGGTTTTTCGGCAGGAGGTTCTTTATTTTTCGGATACTCACAACCACCTGCTGGATCGCCAGCAGGTTTTCCAGTTCGCGGTCAGCTTCCGCGACGATTCGAGGCTTCGTTTCAATACCACGCACAACCTGGAGCGATTGCGGGCGGACTTTCGCATCAACCCGCAAGTCACGATTCCACAGAGCGTTTATCGCTTCCGAAATTACTTCGTGGAATACGACTCGCCCCCCCAGCATGTGACCGGCATACGCACCCACTGGGAATGGGGGAACTTCTATGGCGGCAAGCGGCGGATCCTCGAACTGGGGCCTTCTTTTAAGCCCTGGCCCGGGTTCTCTTCAGAATTCTCCTACCAGTTCAACGACCTGGATCTCCCCCAGGGCAGCTTCAGAACCCACGTCGTCAACAGCCGCTTCAATGTCAGCCTGAACAACCGGTGGCTGACCACCGCCATTGCCCAGTACGACAGCGCCTCCAAGAGGGTCGTCTTTTTCTTCCGTCTCCGTTTCATCTACCGTCCCGGAGACGATCTTTACGTCGTGTTCAACCAGACTTCGGGCGTAGGGCCTGCGCCATCGGATGCAGACCGGGCATTTCTGGTGAAGTTCACCCGGTCTTTCGAGTTCTAGCCCAAGTTCGTCACTGAACCGCGCGCGTAAGCAAGCGGCGCGCTGACTCATTTGAAATTCCGCGCCCCTCCCTGACGGTCACGGTTCGGTGACGAACTTGGGTTAGTGTCCGGTAACGGAAATTCCGCGACTCCCAGCCTGGAATGCTTCATCAGCACCCAGCACTGGCCGGATGCGCACAGACTCGGCTCGTGTCAAAACGTGAACTTCAGGCCGAACTGGATCTGCCGCTCTCGGGTCGTAGTGGACTGGATACGCCCGGCGCTCCCGATCAGATTACCCCGCGCATCGAGCACAGCGCGCAGAGGGGTGCTGAAATTCGGGTGGTTAAAGATATTGAAGAACTCCGCTCGGAATTGAACACTCCGCTTCTCATCGATGTTGGTGGTCTTGCCCAGCGAAAAGTCAAAGTTCACCAGACCCGGTCCGGTGACCGTATCCCGGCCCAGGTTGCCCGGAAAGCCCGGCTCGGGCAGCGTGAAGCCTGAGGGATCAAAGTACCGGTCCGGTCCGCCACGTGCGGGGTTGTTGCCGGCGCCCGCCTTCAGGCTCGGCCTCCCGCGGCTGTTGGCGCCCGGATAAAACTGATTGGCGAAGGAGGTGGTAACGCTAAACGGAACGCCGGAAGCAACTGTGGTAATGCCATTCAGGCGCCAGCCTTCAAGCATCTTGGCCGCAGCGCCGGTCCACCCGCGCAGCGCCGGCAACTCGTAGGTGTAATTGAAGTTCAGTACATGCCGGACATCAAAGCCGGAGAGCCCATGATCCCCTTTTAAATTATAGGGATCTTCCACATACGTTTCATCGTTTCCTTGAACATCAACATTGAATCCCCCGGAGCCGCTATCGGTGCTTTTCGAGAGAGTATACGAAGTCTGGAATTGCAGCCTGTTGCTGAACCGGCGGTTGAACGCAAACTGAAGCGAATGGTACGAGGAGTTGACGTCGGTCTGGATGCGCCGGTTTTCGCCGAAATTGGGATTGAGGCGCGCGCTGGTCGAGGGTAAGAACGTTCGACCGTTCGACAGGATCGTGCCCACCCGGTGATTCGCCTCATCGTGCCGCAACAAGTGGTAGCTGCCGGCCCCGACATACCCAACTGTGACCACCGTCTGCGGGGCTACTTCCCGTTGGATCACCAGATTGTAGTGGATCTTGGCCGGCGTGCTCAGTGTTTCGCTGAAAGTCTGCAACTGCACAGCGCCCGGGCGAAAGATCCCGGCCAAAGCATTGGGAAAGGGAGGATTGGCAACGGTACCGAAGTAATGGAAGGGATAGGTGCGGCTGCCGGAGATGCTGTAGAAATAAGAGACGGGCAGGTCATAGAACAACCCAAAGCCGCCCCGGACCGACGTCTTTCCGTTGGACGACGGGTCGTAGGCAAAGCCAATGCGCGGAGCAAGATCGCGCAAGCTGGGGTTTCGGGGCCACAAGGGCCCAATGGCAATCTGCGGATCCGAGACGTTCAGCAGGTTGCTCGATTTGCCATGAATCTCCTCCGGGATCGTCACGAATTCATAGCGCAATCCGAGGTTTAAAGTCAGATCTGGAATCGCCCGGATGTCAGACTGCACATAAAAGCCGAAGACGGTTTGCCGCCAAGCCCGCTGGGTATCCGAACCGGGCGCCTCCGACTGGAATACGGAAGGCTGGGCCCGAAGGAAGGCCTCAACCGTCGGGAAGGTAAAAGAGCCCCGTTGATCGCGGGCCAGGGTGACCACGTTCAACTGGATTCTCTTGATGTTGAATCCGACCTTCAGGGAATGCCCGGCGCGGGTGTAGTTTACGTCATCGCTGTATTCAAAGAGGTTGTAGGCGAAGGTACGCGGCAGCGACACGGGAGAGCCCAGACCGCCCGCATAGGGCACGGCCCGGATGGTGTCGATATTGATATTTCCAATCAACTCCTGACCCGGCACAAAGGCCAGATTCGGAGTGGGGCCGACGGTCTGCGCCGCTCCGGTATCGGAGAAGGAACGGTTGAAGCCGAATCGAAAGACGTTCAATACCGTCGGCGAAAAGATCCTCTTCTCCTCCAGCGTCAGATATTGATAGCGACTCTTGAGCCCGGTGCCGAACGTGGGGATTTTTTCGGGAATGAATACATTGGCGTCATCAAAAGTGTACCGGGTGAAGAAGGAATCTGTATCGGAAAATTGATGGTCCACGCGAACTGAAAAGTTGTCCTCGCGCGTCGGCTTTGTCGGGGAACTGAAGAAATCCGCCGTACCGTCGCCGAAATCGCGGCCGTTGGGGAGCGGAAAGAGGTCCAGATACGGTTTAACCCTTGAATCGACACCCACACAGCGAAGCCCGGGCTGGCCCACATTGGGCAGACAGCCCTGATGGGCGTCGGCATTGGGAACCACGGTGACATTGGACAGCCCCAACCGCTCCCGCAATCCTTCGTACCCGCCGAAAAAGAACGTCCGATCTCTGCGCAGCGGCCCGCCAGCAGTGGCGCCGAACTGGTTGCGTTTGAATTCGGGTTTGGGGAGGGTCCCGGGATTAAAAAAGTTGCGGGCATCCAGGTTGTCGTTGCGATGAAAGTAAAAGGCGTTCCCGTGCAGCTCGTTGGTGCCCGACCGGGTCACGGCGTTGACGATCCCGCCCGTCTTCCTTCCGTATTCCGCGCTGTATGTGTTTGTCAAGACGCTGAACTCGCGCAGCGTCTCTACTCCCAAGACGACTCCCGCCGCGCTGCCGGGGGTGAAATCCGCCTGGTCATTGATGTCGGTTCCGTCCAGCAGGAACAAGTTGGAATGGGCACGCGAGCCCGAGACCGAGAATTTGACGCCCGATCCAAACTGCAGGGACCGATCCGCCTGGGTGTAGATCACGACGCCGGGCTGGAGCAACGCCAGTTGCTCAAAGCTGCGGCCATTCAACGGGAGGTCCCGGATTTTCTTATCGTCCACCAGCGCGCCCATCTGGGAGGTGGTCGTTTCCACCAGCGGCGCTTCGCCGGAAACTACAACCTTCTCAGTCACCTCTCCAACACTCAAAGTGAAATCCACAACGGCCTCTCGACCGACCGTCAAGGTGATTCCCTGTCTGATTTCCGTACCAAACCCGGTCAATTCCGCCTGGACTTCATAGTTGCCTACGGGAAACTGAGGGACACGATACCTTCCCTGATCATCCGTGACGATCTTCCGGGTAAGCCCCGTCTCGACCTGCCGGATCGTAACACTGGCTCCGGGCAATACCGCCTGGGTCCGGTCCCGGACAACCCCGGAAATGGTTCCGGTCGTGACTTGCGCCATAGACATCAGGGGAAAGAAGACCAGAAAGAACAAAAGTGAGGAACACGTTTTCTGGAACATGGACTTACCTCCCTGGCTTTCCGTGAAACGGGTTTCGCCCGAGTGGAACCGACTGGATTCCATCACTTCTGCAGTCGCTCGTGCGCTAGGAGGAATTGTCCAGCATCGGCCGCATCGTGTCAAGGAGTTGTAGGCCTGATCATTATTTCCACACCATTTCTCCGGACACAGCGGGGATGTGAAGTCTCGATGTTCTCTCTAAAAAGGGCCCAAACCCTCAGGTTCTTTAGCCTCGGGGTTTGACCGGCCCCGAGCAGATCTCAATGTTGGGCGGTAAACCCAACACAGTCCATAACTTGTTGATGGGGCTAACATAAAGTTCGCGAGTGAGCAGTTTGTGAGCAATCTCAACGGTGGCCGGGGTGAAGCCGGCGCGCTCGCCGCTACTCTTCTTCAAAGCCCTGACTGGTAAACTTTAAGGTTCGGCTGTTTTCGGTGACGGTCCTTACTACATGGTCAGGCGCGCCGGACGGAATGTCGGCCTCGATCTCCAGAGTCACCTTGACTCTCGAGCCGACAAGGCCCGCCAGGTGCGCGATCACTTCGTCGGCGATTCGCCCTGCGTCGCGGCCGACGCGAGTCGGATCGAGCGTAACACTGCCGTGGAAGCGTCTCGGCGCGGGTGCAGGCGCAGGGGGGATCGGGGATCCGGTTCCGGTTGAACCGCTCCCGGTCGTTGTCCCTGCTGGCGTTTGTGTCCCTGTTGCCCCGGTTGTACCGCCTGAAGCAGACGGGGTTTCGGCTCCCAGTTGCTTTTGGGCAACCTCGGGTCGTACCAGCAGCCCGGGCACATCAACGTCCGCCAGTGACACATGCCGCCCGCCTCGCAATCCGCGGTAACGCCCTGCGACCTCATCGTAGCTGTCAGCAAACGCAAAAGAATCCTGTTCCCACGTCAAGAGACCGAGTCCATCGCCGATGGCGCTTAGCAACACTGTCGGCTCCTTGAGCCTGGGTAGGTAAAGATAGCGCGCAAAATCCTCAACGAGCTGCGTGATGGCAACATGATCGCCTCGCCAGAGAGGGATCCTGTCGAGTTCCATCCGCAACCGGGAGGCGGCAAAGCCGGTGATGAGAAACTCGTCACTGCGCAGCTTCTTGCTTGCGCGCGCCGCCAGTGGGTCCTGCCCCGACAGCCGGATCGCCTGCCATGTAATCGCGGCCTGGGGTGAGTTCTGTACCGGAACCAGCAACCACTGGTAGGTCTCCGGCAGGCGCGCCGTCACGGCGCCGTCGGCGGCAGCCTTCTGCGTCTCTGCCTGCTTCACTTGTTGCGGATCGAGGTTGAGCTGCTCCTTCTCGGCCAGGATCGACTCCCAGGCGAGATACTTGCGCGCCGCCTCATCGAGATCCTGCAACCGCGTCTTGTCCGCCGCGAGGAAAACAAGTGTGTTGCTATAGAGGCGCGGTGTGTTGCCGCGCGATTCGAGAATCGCTTTCGCCGCAGCCTCGGCGGCACTGCCCGGATCCTTGCTGTACGCATGGTCAATGCTGAGCACGACCAGCCGCGCGTCGAGATCGTCGGGTACGTCGGCGCCCGATTGCGGCAGCGGGTGGACGCGGCTGAAGTCCCCGGTCTTGCGCAGGTCGGCGCGCAGCCGCCCGTCCAACTCGTGCACGACCTTGTCGGGATCGCGCTGGAGCTGCTCGGCGCGGTCTTCGGCCAGCTTGGTGACGGTGGGCTGGGTCGAATACCAATAGCGCGGGCCGTCCTGATACAGATACGTCGCCGCCCCCGCCAACCGCCGCAGCGCATCGCCAAAGACCGCCGGCGACTCGCCCGGCATCACACAGCCGAGCTTTACTCGCCGATCCTCAATGCCGCGGTGGGCCGCCGCCATTATCGGCGCCGACCCGAGGTAGATGGCCCGTGCGACACGGCGGCAGGCGGAGAACTTCCCGAGGTTGGGCACCTCGCTGTCCATCCGCAGCGGAAGCGAACTCGGACCGTCCACATCCTTTTCGATTACCGGCACCCAGTTGTCGGAGAGATACCGCGTCAGCTCGAATTGCACCCGCGGGTCATCAATCGAGATGTTCGCCGGCAGGATAAGCGGGTTTTTGTCCCCCTTTTCCCAGAGGCTGTGAATCACCGCCGCCATCAGCCGCAACACGCCGCGGGTGCGCTGGAACTTTACCAGCGTGGACCAGTCGGTGTAGAGC
>JACQGG010000172.1 GCA_016199665.1 Acidobacteriota bacterium
TGGACCCGTACCCTTTCGTCGAAGATCTTGAACGTGGCGCGGTTTGGGTTCAATCGCTCGGTGACTCTGGTGGACCTGGAGAAGCTGGGCGACGTTCCCGATTCATTATCCTTTATCCCGGGACGGCCATTCGGGCACATGTCAATCACCGGGATTTCTCCCTGCTGCACCGTTGTCAACGATCCCCGCTACTTCCGCATGAATTCCTTCCAGCCGGCCGACGACTTGAGCATCACCCTGGGCCGCCACTCCCTGAACGCCGGATTCAATCTGGAGCGGTTCCAGTGGAACACGTCCAACTACAATCGCCTTGCGGGAGATTACGTGTTCGATTCTCTGGCCAGCTTCCTGCAAGGCCGCGTCCAGTCGGTGGAATTCCCGTTGCCCGGCGCAGAACCCAATCGGGGGATTCGGGCGCTCCTGTTCGGCGCTTACATTCAGGATGATTTCCGGGTCACGCCGCGGTTGACATTGAACCTCGGCTTGCGCTACGAAGTCACTACCGTTCCCACGGAAGTCAATGGGAAGTTATCTTTCCTGGATAACCCTCTGGACACGACGCTTGAAAAGAAGCAGCCGTTCGAGGGCAATCATCTGAACTTTGCTCCCCGCTTCGGCTTCGCCTGGGATGTGAGCGGCAATGCAAAGACCTCGATCCGCGGGGGCTGGGGCATTTTCTATGATCAAATTCTTCTGAACCAGTTCCTGAACTTGTTTGACCGGACGCCTCCCTACTGGCAGACCGTGCGGCTGACGTCTGGAGCGCCGTTTCCCCATCCGCTGGACGCGCCCAATCTCCAGGCGCAGGTCACGGCGCAGACGATCGTCCGCGACAACTTCAAGACTCCCTACATGTACCAGTACAACCTGACGGTGCAGCGGGAAATCCTGCCGTCGCTGGTGGCGTCGGTGGGCTACGTGGGTTCGATTGGAAAGCACCTGATCCAGCGATACGACGGCAACACCCCGATCCCAACTCGCTTAGCCGATGGCACGCTGTTTATCCCTCAAGGCGCCCCGCGCCGCAACCGCGTTTGGCCGGGTATGCAGACGCGCCAACTGAGCGGCTTCTCGACTTACAACTCGCTTCAGATTTCGCTGAGCCGGCGGTTCTCGCAAGGCTTGCAACTGCAGGGCGTTTACACCCTCGCCCGCTCCATTGACACCAGCAGCGGGTTGTTCAGCGAGGAAGCCGCCAATGCGGCCACGGGCGCACAGATTCCCGACAACCTTTATAACGAAAAGGGGCTCTCTAACTTTGATGTCCGGAACAACGCGGTCATCAACTTCAATTATGATTTGCCCTTTGGGAAGAACCTGTCGGGTGTATCCCAGCAGGTTCTGGAGGGATGGGGAATCGGCGCCATCGCGACTTTGTCGGCTGGAGTTCCGCTCACCGTTGAAAACTCCGGCAACCGGTCCCGGAACCTTGCCAGCGGAGCGGATTTCGCCGACCGGCCGAATCTGGCTCCCGGAGCCAGCAACAATCCCACCCGCGGGACCTCTGCCGGATGCTTTGGACCGAGCGGCATCCCGGTCGGGGCGCGGCTGGGGACCCCGGATCTTTGGTTTGACCCTTGCGCCTTTGTCCCCCAGCCGCTGGGTACGTTCGGCAATCTGGGACGCAATACGGTCATCGGCCCCGGCATCGCTACGTTTGACTTTCTTCTCAGCAAGCGCTTTCGGATCAGGGAAGGGGAGGAGTTGTCGTTTCGGGCCGAATTCTTCAACCTCTTTAACCACGTGAACTTGTCGCCCCCGCTGATCACGACCCGCCGCATCTTTGATAACGCGGGAGGGTTGTCCGGCAGGGGGAACATTACCTCGACGACGACCACTTCGCGCCAGATCCAGTTCGGGCTGAAGTTGACGTTCTGATAGGGGCCCGCGCCCTTCTCTGGACGGGCTGTCGGCGGTCGGCGGTCAGCCGTCAGCTTTCGGCTGCCGTTGCCAAACGCTGAAGGCCGACCGCCTGGGGGCCGATGGCTGCTTACTGACCGCGCTGATAGCTGACGGCTGAAGGCTGACCGCTGTCCGCCGACGGCCCATCAACAGCCATCAACGCTTTTCCAGCACGCGCACCATTCTGCTGTTTTTGTATTCGGACAGCCAGACGACTCCGGCGTGGTCCAACGCCATCTTGCGAACCTGAGAATCCAGCCCCGGCAGGTTGTATTCAGTGAACTGGCCGTTTCGCGGGTCAAAACGGACCACCTTGTTGGCGGCAAATTCGTCAAACCAGACTTTGCCCTGGAAATCGACGACGATGTCGTAAGGTCCTGAGTTCAACGTCGGGACGTCCCATTCGGAGATCTTCCCGGTGTTGCGGTCCAGCAAGGCGATCTTGTTGACGTTGTATTCAGTGAACCAGACGTTGCCCTGTTTGTCCAGCGCCAGGCGGCGAGGCCCGGCATGGGGCGTCGGGGGCCGGTATTCTTTGATCACGCCCGTGGACGGATCCAAGCGGCCGATCTTGTCCCCTGTGAATTCACAAAACCAGACGATGTTCTGGGAGTCTACGGCGATTCCATAGGGACGGGGATTTGCAGTGGGGATCGGAAATTCCTTGAAGCGCTCTGTTTCCGGGTTGAAATTGCCGATTCGGCCCCCGCGAATTTCGGTCATGAAGATCGTGCCATCCCGCCCCAGCGCGAGAGTGTGCGGGCTGGAGTCTGCCTGCGGCAGCGGGTAGCGCTTCATCTGGCCCGTCTTTGGATCCAGGCGGCCGAGATGGTTGCCGCGGCTTTCGGTCCACCAGATCATCCCGTTCTTGTCGGGAATAATCCCGTGAGGCCGGGTCACGGAAGCGGGAATGGGAAATTCCTGAAACTCCGCAGTTCTTGGGTCCAGCCGGCCGATCTTGTCCACATACCGCTCGACGAACCAGATATTGTCCTGCGCATCCACAGTCAGGTTGTGCGGGATTGCGCCGCGCGTCGGGATGTCAAACTGCGTAAGGACGACGTTGGCGTCGGTGCGGCCGTTGCGGTAGGCGACCGGTTCCGGCTCGCGGATCTCCTGTTTCGATTCCGGCCCATAGTGCTTGGCCAGGTATCCGGCAAGCCGCTCGGTCTCCTCATCGTTAGCCGCCATCGCCTGCGCATCCGGGATCTCGCTGTATGCGAACCGACCGGTTACCTCGATTCTGCCCATGTCCAGGATCACCTTCTTCCAGCCGAGTCGATCCAGGTGGTGGCGTATGATCGCCTGCGGGCCGTGACAGTTCACGCAGCGATTGATCACTAATTCCCTCGTGCCATCCCGGTCGTCGGGAAGCTGTGGGATCCAATCCGAAGGCGTGAGGATCGGCTTGTTCGGGTTTCCGGGTAGGCTGAGATTAAGCACGGTTTCCTTGCCGGCTGCGACCTCTGCCGCCGCTTTTATGGATTCTTCATGCCCGGCAAGTCCCGCCGAGATCTCATATTTGCCGGGGTACAATTCAGGTGCGTGATATTTTCCCTGCTGCGAAAATACCGTGACGGTGGTCGGCCTGTCTTGGTGACGGATCTTCACCATCACGCCGCTGACTCCCTTGCCGCTTAAGTCGCGCACTACGCCGCTGAGGCTGCCCATCTTCAAAACATCCGCCGCCCGGGCGCCGCCGCCCGGCGCCAGGACTAGAAGCGCGGCGAAGATCCAGAGCCGGAGCGCAACTCCCTTAATTCCATGAATAGTGAGTTTAATGTTGGGACACCGCATAGAATCCTCCTGTGCCACCTGCTGCTGTCTGGTGCAAAGATCACTTTTTTGCAAAGTTTTTACCGCGGAGGACAGGACGCAGAGGCGGCGCAGAGAAAAAACCTCCGCGCATTTTCTGCGACCTCTGCGTCTCTGCGTTGAGGTCGGATCCAATGCCGTTCAGAACCAGATCTTGGCTTGCGGCTACGCCGCGCGAAGACATCTGCGGTGGCGGTCAAAGTCATTTTCCACCGGAGGTTGCAGCTAACCCCTGATTGCCGACAGCTGCCTTGGCTCTAAGGAACAATGAAACCTCATCCGCCAAAACAGAGCGGAACTCACCAGACGAGCTTCAGACCCACCTGGATATCACGCCCATCGGCGACCGTATTGGTAATCCTGCCGGTGGTGGCAAGCCGCGTCGTCCTGTTGGTAAAAATCGACAGTTGGCTCGGCAGTCCAAACTGGGCTCGATTGAGGACATTGAAAAGTTCCACTCTGAACTGAAGAGTCAAGTTCTCGCGAACTTTCGACAAAGCAGTGGTTTTTGTCAGCCCCAAATCCAGATTTGCGTACCCGGGACCCCGCAAGGTGTTTCTTCCCAGATTCCCATAAGTCCGGGCAGGAGGAACTATAAAAACGCTGGGATCAAAATACTGGACCGGGTTATCCTCGCGAATCGGATTGCTGTTGGCTCCGGGCGCCAGATCCGGGCGAACCAGGGTAAATCGGGTGATGGTTCCGGTATTGTCAAAATTGCCGAGGTTGACGCCGAAAGGGGTGCCGGAGCTGAGCGACACAATCCCGTTGAGCATCCACCCGCCCAACAATGTCCTCCCCATTCCGGCCAAGCCTCTTCCCGCTGCCAGTTCATAGACCCAGCTCACGGTAAGACTATGCCGGCTATCGAGCTTGGAAAGCCCATGCTCGGCCCTGGGATCGTCCGGATTCTGGGAAAACCCCTGCTCGCCGAAATCGGTCAGAGCCGAGGCGGTGGTCCCGTCGTCGGTGGTCTTGGAAAACGTATAGGAAGCCCGCGCCTGGAGACCCGCGCTCAGGCGGCGGTCCAGCTTCACCTGCAGACCGCTGTAGAAAGACCCTGTATCGGTCTTTGTGTAAAGGATCTCACCCACGTTGGGATTCCTCCTCACGGCGCCGACGGGAATGACCCACCTCCCATTAACGAGCACCGAGACGGGCCGGTTTATCTCAGTCTGATTGACAAGGTGGACCCCCCGGCCTCCCAAATACCCCACGGTGAGAACCGTATCGCCTGAAATCTCCCGCGACATGGTCAGATTGAACTTCTGTTCGTAGGAGCTGTTTGGATTGAACTGATTCGCCTGCCGGGTGCTCAGCAAATTCCCCCGGCCCAAAGCAATCTCACGCGCCGCCGCCTCGTCAACGTAGGGGAACGTTTCGGGAGCCGGATTTGTAAAATCCGCGAAATTGAAGAAAGGCGGGTTTCGGGCTCCATTGATCCGGTAGTGAGGCGGAATCACAAGGTGAAAGAAGAGCCCGTAGCCGGCCCGCACGACGGTCTTGCCATCCCCTCTGGGATCCCACGCCAGCCCCATTCGCGGCGCGATATTCTTCAAACTCGGATTCTTCCAAAAGGGATCGCCGATGGTGACATCTTTGTCCAGCACGACGTTTCGAAGCTGAGCCAGCTTTCCGTTCACTTCCGTAGGCACGGTATTGAATTCCCAACGTACGCCAAGGTTGAAGGTCAGCTTGGAAGAAGCGCGCCAGTCATCCTGAAGATAAGTTCCGATGTAGTTTTCCCGCCAGCCGCGAATGCCATCACTGCCTGGAAACTGCGCCTGCGATATCGACTGGGGGATCCCGCGAAGAAACGACTCCAGATTGGCAAAGCTCCAGCTTCCCAGGCGGCTCGTATCGTCGTTGTCCTGCACCCGCTCAAAATTGAATCCAAACTTAAGCGAATGCGACCCTCGGGTGTAGTAGACATTGTCCGTATACTGGAAAAGATTCTGAACCCCTCCTCTCGGATCCCTCCCGCCCGAACCCGTGATCCCCGAGCCTGGATTCACAGAACCCAGGTAGAGGGGCAGGCCGCGCCGAAATGTCACCGAGATAGGGTGGGCCGCCACTCCATCGCCCCGGACCAGGGTACGGTTGTAAGCAAAACGGAGCACATTCAGAAGACGGGCCGAGAAAGTCCGGCTCTCCTCCAGGGTCAGGTACTGAAATCGACTGACCTGCTGATCGGTGAGGTTTCCCAAAGCAGACGGGATTATGAGCGCGCCATCGTCAAAATTGTAACGGGCAAAAAACTGGTTCTTATCCGAGAACTCATGGTCCACCTTGAAAACCCAATAGTCCTCGCTGACATCATTGATACCGGAGCTGAAATACGTTGCAACTCCGATTGGAGCGCCTGCCAGCAAAACCGCCGGACCATTGGCGCGCGGATACAGCTCTTCAATAACCGGACGAATGGTGGCGGCCACGCCCACTTCCCTGAGGCCCCCTCCCGCGGCGGGCAAAAAGCCCCGGCGCGCATTGTCGTCCGGAACGAAGGATGTAAAAGAGAGCCCCTTGGCCTGCCTCAAGCCCTCGTAATTAGTAAAGAAGAAAGTGCGGTTCTTGACGATCGGCCCGCCCAGGCTCGCTCCGAACTGATGCCTCTTGAACTCCGGCTTGCCGACGGCAAAAAAGTTGCGCGCGTCCAGGTTGTCATTCCTGTGAAATTCAAAAGCGGTTCCGTGAATCTCGTTGGTGCCGCTCTTGCTGATCATGTTGAAGACCCCGCCCGCGGAGCGACCGTATTCAGCGGAGAAATTGCTCACTTCCACACGAAATTCGCGAATGGCGTCGACCCCCAGAACGACACCCGCCGCGCTGCCGGGCGCCTGGAAATTCAAGAACGAATTAATATCCGTTCCATCCAGCATGTAGCCGGTCTGGTCCGGCCGCGAGCCGGCGACCGACACTCGCGTCCCAAACCCCTTGTTGACGTTTTGGTCGGTGTTGCGTACGTTGACCGTTCCCGTTTCCAGCAGGGACAACTGTGTAAAATCACGGCCATTGAGGGGCAATTCAGTCATCTGCGTCGAGTTGATCACTCCGGAAACCGAAGACACTGTCGTATCAACCAGCGGAGCTTCACCTCTTACGGTGACCTCTTCGGCAATCTCCCCCAGTTGCAGGCTAAGATCGAGGGTTGCCGCCTGCGCCACGGCCAATTGGATCCCGTCGTGGACAGCTTTTCTGAACCCCGGCAGCGAGGCGGTCACCCGGTAGTGGCCTGCCGGCAAGCCCGCCACCCGGTATCGACCCTGGTCATCCGAGACGCTCTCCTGAGTACGGCCCGTCTCGGGGCTCTCCGCCGTGATACTGACGCCCGGAAGCACGGCCCCTGAGGCATCGTGAACCGTTCCGCTCAGGGTGGCAGTCGTCTGGCCCTGGCCGCGCGTGAGATTGGCGGTGAAACACAAACCTAAAAGTATCCCGACACAAAGAGGCTTTGTCTTCAGGTGACACAAGACTCGGTTCATGGGTTCCTCCATTCATCAAGCAAGATAGCGACCGCAACGTGCGCCGGTGCAGTTTTTCACCGGTTCTCAGGGGCGAGGTGTGGAAAGAATCTCCAAGATCACCGGTACCACTCCGGCGCGAACCATCTCCAGGACCTGAGCGGCCTTATAGGAAAGATCGATAATGCGCCCCCTGCGCAGTGTCTCAATGGGGATGCGGTCATTGATCCGGACCACCACTTTCCTGCCGTTGTTCCGGTTTTGCACGCGCACCCGCGTTCCCAGCGGGAGATCGTAGTGCGCCGCGGTCAGTTTGTTCTTATCGAACCGCTCTCCGCTGGCCGTGGTCTTCCCATCATAGCCGTCGTTGTGTCCGTAGAAGGAGGCAAGACCGCGTTGCACCCCTCCTGGGGAGACACGCGAAGGCCGAGGGGGCTGAATCCTCTTCTTTCCGCCGCACGCCCCCGAGAGTAACGCGAGAATCACGATCAGGAGAAAAGATCTCCGCACCGATCTCATTGTAACGCTGCGGCGGGTTTTGAGAATTGAAAAATATGAACGGACCGGGATTCTGCAAAACCAGGTCGCGCGCCGGTCAAGTTTTCGTGCTGCCAACATCTGAGTTATCCCAAGATTCTTACCAGTTCCCGCTGTACGGGAAGCGTGGTCACAACCGGCCCCTGCAGCGGGTCGACGTAAACATCAATTTCGGTTCGCACTCCGAATTCCGGCAGGTAAATTCCCGGCTCGACCGAGAAACAGACCCCCGGGATGATCTCCCTGTCATCGCGGGTCTCCAGATTGTCCAGATTCACGCCGTTTCCATGCACATCTTCGCCAATGGAATGCCCGGTGCGATGCACAAAATATTCGCCCAGTCCGGCATCGCTGATCACTTTGCGGACTTCCGTATCAACCTCCCAGCCGCAGATCTTCTCTTTCCGCCGCCAGCGCTGCTGGAGCAACTCCAGACCCCGGTCCCTGGCGCGCGCATCCAGCGCAAAGATTTCCCGCTGCCGGTCCGACACCCGGTCGTCCAGCACGGCCATCCAGGTGATGTCGGCATAAACAGCGCCGGCGCCCATTTCTCTGCCCCAGAGATCCAGCAGCAGAATGTCGCCCCGCTCGCCTTTTCTTGAGGTCTCCTTGCGCGGGAAGAAATGCGGATTGCTGGCGTTCTGGTTAAATGCCACAATCGGCGGATGGTCCGCAAAGAGCTTCCTCTCTTCAAAGTACCGCAGCATCTGCTGCTGAATCCCGTATTCATCCACCCCGGCTTCTGCGAACCGCCGGCGGATCCATTCGAACGTCGCCTGCACGATCTCCTGCAACTTGGCCGCCGCAGCTCGGTGCATCCGCAACTGGTCTTGCGACCAGACTGCCTGGAATTTCTGAACCAGGTTCGCGGAGGTCACCACCTCCACTCCACAGCGGCGAACCAGGTCCAGAATTCCTCCATCCACGCGGGATATGTAGGGGATGGCATTCTCAGGCGAGTACTGCATTGCGACCCTCTTTGCCGGATGCAGGAGGTCGTGCAGCCGCTGGTGCATCTCCAGCCACCGGGTGTACTCCAGCCGCTCTCCGGGAAGGCTGTCCAGCGCATCCCGCTCAATCCGATTGACAAGCTTTCTTGGCCCGCCCCGCGAAGGCACCAGATAGAACCAGCGCCGTGAGAACAGACGATCTTTGGGGAGCCCGAGGATATCGATCGCAATCGGGTCAATGTCGTGAAATCCATAGAAAAGCCAGCCGTCCAGACCCGCGGCCGCAAGCTCGTCCTGAATTCTAGAAATGTCAGTCATGGGAAATCACGCATCCGGCGCATTGCCTCCAGTTTCCGGTACTGCTCGACTATACCGGCCTGCAGCGCCTCGACAAAGCGATCCTTGTGATTGAGGTCTTCGCCGCCAGGGAAAATGGTCGGCCCGATGGAGATATCGATGCAACCCGGGGAAATAAGCATCGAGCCCCGCGGCAATATCGCGCCCGAGCCGCAGATGGCGACGGGAACAACCGGCACTCCGCATATCAGCGCCAGACGCAGGCTGCCTTTCCGGAACGACCCGATCCGGCCGGTCATAGAACGAGACCCCTCCGGAAAAATCAGCATGGATGCCCCCGCCCGGACCCGCTCTGCCGCCGACTGAAAGCTGCGATAGGCGGCGCGCGCGCTGGTGCGGTCAATAGGAAGATGACCCGCGCGTCTTAAGTGCCAGCCCAAAAAAGGAATTTGGAACAGTGATGCCTTGGCGAAGAACTTGAACGGAACCGGCAGCACCGCAAGCAACGCGAAAATATCGAAGAAACTCTGGTGGTTGGAGATAAACACGAAAGGTCCCGAACCGGAGATTGAACCGCCGCTGTCGACACGCAACTGTACGCCGGAAATCCAGAGGATCAAGCGAGCCCAGGTTTTCGCGCACCCATGCTGCAGGCTCCCGTCGCGATCAAAAAGGGAAAGAGAAAGGGACAACAATGCCATCAGTGCTGTCCAGACCAGGATGACAGGCACCAGGATAGCGGAACGGATCCAGCGCACAACTTTCATTGGCCCAGCTATCTTATATCCTCTGGGACCCCAATCGCTGCCGCGCGCGTAGCAGCGCTTCTTGTGCGCGTTGTCGCCCCTCTCTCCCCCTCTCCCTATCTCCCCCCCTCCTTTTCCCGGACGGTTTCCGCGCCGTCCTCCCTCGCCAACCGATCGACCTCCAGGTCCAGAATCTTCCCGGCGTAAATCTTGCTGCTTTGAACAATTTTCAATTTCATGATCTCATGGTACCGAGAGCAAGAATACCAGTTCTCCGTTTACGTGTCAGGCGATGAAAGAACGCGTCTTCCTGGTCGATGGGATGTCCAACATCTACCGGGCCTACTACGCGATTCGGGGCCTCTCCAACAAGAAAGGGTTTCCCACCAA
>JACQGG010000175.1 GCA_016199665.1 Acidobacteriota bacterium
AGCCTCTCCTGAGCCCGCAGCGGCGGGGCAACGGTACAGACGGAAAGTGCCAGCAGGCACACGCAAGAAACCCTTGTCCGACATAACAAAATCGTCATTGCTCATCCCCCGAAGGATATGGAGCGGCGATTATACCACCGGCGCCCGACCGCCCACAGAAAACTGCTTCCATCCGCCTCCCACCGGGCCGGCGGGCTCACGGTAACTTTCCACTTTGCAGGACGGTATCTAAAAAATAAGCATTCCCGAAATAGGCATTCCCGTTTTGGCGCGCCCGACGTTTGCGGCAGAAGATGCCCGCATCGGCCTGTCCAGCGAAAAGAGAAGACAAGAAAAGGAGTGGAAAGGGACAGGGCAAAAAAATGTCCCAAGTGACAAGCTGCTCGGACCTGCGTCGACTTACGTGCCCCGCGTTTTAGCCACTCGCCCGTCTCTTGGCCGCCGACCCTTGCGGGCCGAAGCCGAGCCGAGTTTGGCTCGGGACAACCGTCGCTGAGGTATCGCGACCTCTTATGTGCCCTGAATGGCTTCTCCCGTTCATTCAACCGATCCGTTTCCAGACCTGCTGTGCCCGGGCCCCACTCGAGGACAACCGCTGTCGCGATTCGTGCTTACCTCTTGGGACAATGGCGATTCTACTCCCCCGCCCGAGGCAGTCAACCGGAAAATTGAAGATTTCCGAGGTGCACTGAAATACAGCAATCCTGCACCACGGTGGATTTCAAGCTCCATGCGCCTCTCTTCTTGTTTTCCACAGAAAAATCCACAGGCCAGCTATTCATTTTTTCGTTTTCCGGAACCCGAAGAATATTGTGCAACAGAAATATTGCATGTCGTGCTGGATTTCTCCAATATGTTGTCAGGTCGCGGCGATGCGGCAGGCAGTTTATAGCCGGGTTCCGGATCTAGCAGTATGGCGCTCATCGACTGGTTCCGAAAAAACGAGAAGTTCACTGATGTCTTCCAGTCCATGACGTCCAACCTTACGGCTGCCTGCCTTTTGCTGGAGCGGCTTCTGGCCACTGACGAGGGCGATTGCGACGTGACCCGTCAAATCAAGGACCACGAGCGCCGGGGCGATCAACTGGTCAAGGAGGTGATCCAGAAGCTGGACATCACCTTCATCACTCCGTTTGATCGCGAGGACATTCACGAGCTGGCCGAAGTGCTGGACGATGTGCTCGATCTGATCCATCGCGCCGCCTCCAAGATGGATATGTACAGGATCCGCAGGGAAGTCCCCGGCGCCCGCGCTCTCGCCCAACTGCTGACCGAACAGAGTCACGAACTGGAGGCCGCGGTTACGCACTTGAAGGACTCTCGGGAGGTACTCCTGCGTTGTGAGCGCGTCAACGAGCTGGAACACAACGGGGACACGGTCTATACTGAAACGGTCCGCTCCATTTTCGACAATGTCTCCGACCCGGTGGAGTTGATCAAACTGAAGGAAATCGTGGAGACGCTGGAGGCAGCTCTCAACTGCAGCGAAGACGTATCGGACGTCATTGAATCAATCGTGATCAAGAACACCTGACCCTTCCGTGAATGTTGCTCTACTCCCTTGTGTTCATCATTCTTATCGCGCTGGTGTTCGATTTTCTCAATGGTTTCCACGATGCCGCCAACTCCATCGCGACGGTGGTCTCAACTCGCGTGCTGACCCCCCTTCAGGCCGTGATTTGGGCCGCCTTTTTCAACTTCGTGGCCGCCTTTGGCTTCGGCACGGCCGTGGCGAAGACCGTGGGCGCCGGGATGATTGATGTCACGCAGGTCACCCGGACGGTCATTCTGGGCGGACTTCTGGGGGCCATTGCGTGGAACATCATTACCTGGTACTTCGGTCTCCCGACCAGCAGCTCCCATGCCTTGATTGGCGGCTACGCGGGAGCGGCGGTGACGCGCTCCGGCTGGTCCGTCATCATTCCGAGCGGCTGGAGCAAGACGCTTTCGTTCATCGTTCTCTCCCCACTCATGGGAATGGCGCTGGCGCTGATTCTTGCATTCGCTGCCTATGCGCTTGTTCGGAACAAAATGCCGTCCCGCGTGGACAGCCGATTCCGCCGGCTGCAACTAATCTCCGCGGCGGTCTACAGCCTGGGACATGGAACCAATGATGCACAAAAGACCATGGGCATCATCGCCGGCGTGTTGTTTTCCGCGGGGTACCTGTCGCAGTTCGAGGTGCCATTCTGGGTGGTGCTGATCTGTCATGCCGCTATTGCCATGGGAACCCTGTTTGGGGGCTGGCGGATCGTCAAGACCATGGGACAGAAGATTGTAAAACTCCGCCCCATCGGGGGCTTTTGTGCGGAAACAGCCGGCGCCGTCACCATACTTGGAGCAGCCTACTGGGGGATTCCGGTCAGCACCACGCACACGATTACGGGCTCTATTGTGGGTGTGGGATCGCTGCACGGCCTTCCCGCGGTCAAATGGGGAGTCGCCGGCCGGATTGTCTGGGCCTGGATATTGACCATCCCCGCCTCGGCGTTCATGGCCGCCGTCAGCTATCTCCTGGTGGTGCAGCTGGTCGCGCGCGCCGGCTTCTAGCCCAAGTGCGTCACCGAACCGCGACCCCCAGGAACCGGCGCGGAATTCGAATGAATTAGCGCGGAGTTAGCGCGCCGCTTTGTTACGGGCGCCGCTCTGTGACGAACTCGGGCTAGGAAACTTTGTTACTCAACAGGGTCCAAAGCAGTGCCAGAACAAGCAGGATCATCAGCAGATACAGAGCTCCCGCGAGGTTCTGAAGCAGGCGGCGCGTGGCACGATGCAGGTGCAACCCTCACCTCCTCGGCGAAGGGCCACCATGGCCCTTCTGGCGCGTTCTCCCCCTTTTATGAAACCTCAATCCGGCGTCAGTGTCAAGCCGGGGAGCCGTCACGACGGGATGACGGCAGGCGAATGAGAGCTGCGGAATTCAGATTTTGTCATTTCCGACGCGTCGCCCGTCCGGGCTGAGCCGCTATGGCTGAGACGACCTGGCCAGAAGCCACCCGTCAGCAGGATCTGGAATCACAGATTCGCCAGGGAGGCGGCTGGAAAAACATCGAGAAGCAGCATCAGAAGGGCCGCTTAACCGCCCGCGAACGGATCGAAAAGCTTTTGGATCCCGGCTCCTTTTTTTTCGAGATCGGCCTGTGGGCGGCTTTTGACAGGTACGCGGAATGGGGCGGCGCTCCGGCGGGGGGAATCGTCTGCGGCGTGGGCCGGGTGGCGGAAGCGCGGCACATGATCATCGCCAATGACGCCACGGTCAAGGCAGGAGCGTTCTTTCCCATGACGGTAAAAAAACTCCTGCGCGCACAACATATGGCCATGGCGGCGCGCCTGCCGCTGATTTACCTGGTGGACTCTGCCGGCGTATTCCTGCCGCTGCAGGATGAGGTCTTTCCCGATGAGGACGACTTTGGCCGCATCTTCAGGAACAACGCAGTCATCAGCGCAGCCGGAATCCCGCAGACTGCGGCCATCATGGGTTCGTGTGTCGCCGGGGGCGCCTATCTTCCCGTCATGTGTGATCGCATCCTGATGACCGAGGGAAGCGGGTTATACATTGCGGGACCGTCGCTGGTGAAGGCGGCGATTGGCAAGGAAATCGGCGACGAGGATTTGGGCGGAGCGCGGCTGCATTCAACTTTAAGCGGCACGGTCGACTTCCGCGAAAAGGACGACTTGGATTGCCTGGCACGCGTTCGAGCGCTGGCTGCCGACTCCTTCCGACCCGCGGCTGCCGTTTTGCCAAACGAGGAACTGGAAGAGTTCCATCCCATCGCCGAAGGTGAATTGTACTGCCAGAGGCGCCTTCGGGTCGGGAGCCTACCGGCGGATTTCGTGCTCCTGCGGCCGGGCTTCTCCGCTCAATTTGACCCGGTGAAAGCGCGTGCTTTTCTGGACAGCGCCCGCCACCGCAGGGAGGTCGTCGTCGTCCTGTGCCAGCTCGGTTCGCTTGCATTCAACGACGCCGCCGCCCTGGCCGACTTTGCGTTTGAATGCTGCCAGGCCGGTCCGCAGGTACTGCTGGTACAGTCGTCCTGGCAGGACCTCATGCTTCGGCACGGGTCTCGCAGTCTGGCCCCGGCGATGGTGCTATCCCCTTTTGGGGAGGAATCGGCCCTCGCCGCGGCACGCCTCTGGACTGATCTGCTTTACCCGGCTGACAGTTTCCTGCAAATCCTGGAGGAAGCTCTCTCCATCCTGGGGGAGAATACCGGGCAGTGAGGCGGCAATTTCGGCGACGGCGCCGCGAGCGGAGTTTTGACGGCGCGACTTGGGACTCATGACCGGCGACAAAGATCGGCATCACTCCAAAGGATCGGCGCAACCCGGCATTGTACTGGTGGAGACGCCTCGGGATGCCTTCCAGGGAATCGGCCGGCTTATTCCCACCGCTGAGAAAATCGCGCATATCGAGAAACTAATCGCAGCGGGGTTTCGCCAGATCGACATCGGCAGCTTTGTTTCTCCCAGGGCGGTGCCCCAGATGCAGGACAGCGAAGCCGTGCTGCAGGCGATCACGCCCGGCCGGAATCTTTTCCTGATCGCCATCATCGCCAATGAACGCGGCCTGGAGCGCGCCGCTGCCACGGGAAAGATCAACGCGGTGGGATTTCCTTTTTCGATCTCCGATTCCTTTCAGCTCCAGAACACGCACAGAGCGATCGCCCAAACGTGGCCGATCGTGGAGGCTCTGGTGCGGCGGTGTGAGGCCCTGCAGATGGACTTTATCCTTTACCTTTCCATGGCCTTTGGAAACCCGTACGCCGATCCCTGGACGGCGGATCGGGTGGTCGAGTTTCTGCGCCGTCTGGTAGAAAAGGGGGTCAGAAACTTTTCCCTGGCCGATACCACGTCGGAGGCAGACCCCGGCCGGATCCGGCAGGTGGTTGCTCTCTGCCGGAAAGCATTTCCCGACCTCCAGCTTGGGATACACTTGCACAGCGACCCTGCCGGCTGGCGTGCAAAACTGGCGGCTGCGCTGGAGGCCGGCGCCTGCCGGGTCGACAGCGCGGTCGGGGGCATGGGAGGTTGCCCCTTCGCAGGCAAAGAGCTGGTGGGAAACCTTCCCAGCGAAGGAGTGGTGGAACTGCTGGAATCGCGCGGAGTCGCGACCGGCATAGATCAGGGGCGTTTGCAGCTCTGCGTAGAGAGCGCGCGGCGCATTATGGAGCAGTATGGAAAAACCCGTTGACGACAAAGTTCTGTTGAGGCTGGAACCGCCGGTGGCTGTCTTGGTCCTGAACGATCCTGAGATCCGGAATCCGCTGTCCCCGGACATGGTATTGGCGCTTCAAGCTGCGCTGGACCGCGTGGAGCAGGAGCGGCAGGTGAAGGTCGTGATACTGACCGGCGCCGGAAAGGCTTTTTCTGCGGGCGTCGACTTGAACTCGCTGCGGCGCATGACGGAAAGCTCGGCCGAACAAAGCCGGCAGGACTCGATGCGGGTCGCCGGTCTGTTTCGGCGAATCTACCTGTTCGGAAAGCCTGTAATCGCGGCAGTCAACGGACCTGCGGTCGCGGGAGGGTGTGGCCTGATGAGCGTTTGCGATCTATCGCTGGCCGCGCCGGAAGCCCGATTCGGCTACTCGGAGGTCAAGGTAGGCTTTATTCCCGCTCTGGTGATGGTGTTTCTGCTGCGTCAAGTGGGCGAGAAAACGGCCAAGGAACTGCTCCTGACCGGACGGATGATCCAGCCGGAGCAGGCGCTTCGCCTGGGACTGATCAACGAGATCGTCCCGGCGGACCAACTGTTGGCGCGGGCCCGTGAAGTGGCCCTGGAAATTGTAGGCAACTCACCCGACGCCGTGACCCTGACCAAACAACTGGTGGCCCACCAGCACGGGCAGCAGCTCCTGGAAGCTCTCGAGCTGGCCGTCAACACGAATTCCCTGGTTCGAACCACCGACAATTTCCGCGAGGGAGTCACGGCCTTTCTGGAGAAGCGGAAACCCGAATGGAAGTGAGCCGCATGGAGAGCCAGCCGGGTCAGTCGCGGACCTGCTCGTTGGATCCACCCGAAAGAATCTTCACCGCGCGAGTCGGAGGGCGTGTTCTCCGCGCCCTCGTTGCTGCGGTCACTCTCCCGCTGAGATGGACCCGATGACCGATTCCAGCAGCGCCAGAAACTCTGCGCGCGTCAACGTCGTCGTTTCGCCGTTTTTCTTGATCACAAACTCATCTGCGACGCGCAAGAGCGTCGTTGGGCTGGGACGTCCGATCATTTCTCCTGCCGGGTTGAAACTGCTGTAGGCGCGCGGATTGATGATTCCGCCGGCGTCAAGATTGACAAAGCCGATTTCTCGATTCCCCACGCGCAGAGTGCACCCGCGCACCACACAGAAGGTCTTCAAAGACGAAAGCGTAAGTTTGCCGTCCGACATCGGTTATCCCAGTGAGGCTGCAGCCACGCGCAGTCCAGCCTTCAAGGCGAAAATGTAAAAAAATAACACGGAATATTCGCCCATACAAGGGCGTTTGGGGGGTCATTGGGCCTCCATTGTCTGATTGCTATTTACGCATTCAGATTATGGAGAAAAAAGAAAAAACAGTCAATTCCAACCCACAAATTTGTCGCACGCCCTGGGGGGGGGACCGTCGGTCGCTGGAGTGCGGCGGCCAGTTGCCGCTCTACTGTAGGGAGGTCGACGACGTGTCGCCTGGAGGTGAACGTGTCACGCGGCGCCCATCACCCCCTCCGTACCCCGTCCATTTCTTTCGCAACAATCAAGACCGGTCGCAGCCGGGTCACCGGGGCAGTGAGAACATCTACCCGATTTTATCCTTGACTCGATTCACCCCCCAGCCTAGCATGAAGGAAAATCAGCGAGAGAATTTTGTTTTTCTGATCAGCAGGAGGTCGCCATGGGTCGACTTGTTCGCCGCTTTTCGCCACTTCCGCTTTTCGCCCTGGTCTTTCTCTTTGCCGCCGGCAATCCCTGGATCCTGGCGCAGCTCACCACTGCGGCCGTCTCCGGAAACACAAGGGACTCCAGCGGCGGCGTCGTGCCCGGCGCCACCGTCACCGTCAAGAATACGGATACCGGCCTGGTCCGGACCGCGATTACCGACGACCAGGGCCGGTATCACCTGCTGCAGCTTCCTCTGGGCAACTATGAAGTGGCGGTTGAACTGGTCGGGTTTCAGCGCGAGATCCGGTCGGGCATTCAGCTCACCGTGGGGCGGGAAGCGGTCGTTGACTTTGTTTTGAAGGTGGGGGAGGTCACGGAAACTGTCACGGTTTCCTCCGAGGCCGCCCTGATCGAGACGACAACCTCGTCGCTCTCCGGGCTGGTCGATGACAGACAAATCAGAGATCTGCCCCTCAATGGACGCAGCCTGGAGCAGCTTGCCGCGCTGCAACCCGGGGTCACCCTGGCCCGGGGATCGGACACGCCGGGCCGCTTTAACATCGGCGGCTCGCGCATCTACCAAACCAAGTATCTCCTGGATGGTTCCGACATTGTGCCCAGCGGCGGCGGCGCGCCGGGAAGCGTGGCCGGCGTTTTTTTGGGCGTTGAAGCCATCCGGGAGTTTAGAGTTCTGGTCAATAATTTCAGCGCCGAGTTCACCGGCTCCGGCGGCGTATTGAGCGCCGTGACCCGATCGGGCACGAATGAATTCCACGGCGCCGCATTCGAATTTCATCGCAACAGCGCCTTGGATGCCAGAAACTTCTTCGATCCAGGACGCAAACCTCCCGCGTTCAAGCGGCATCAGTTTGGATTCTCTCTGGGGGGGCCCATAAGAAAGGACCAGACGTTTTTCTTCGTCAACTACGAAGGCTTCAGAGAGCGGCTGACCAATACCGTCATCTCCAATGTTCCGACCGCCCTGGCGCGACAGGGGGGCCTTCCCCGGTCGCGGATCGTAGTGAATCCGGCCATCGAGCCTTATCTGAAGTTTGTGCCCCTCCCCAACGGCCGCGACAACGGCGATGGAACCGGAGAATTTATCGGCTCGCAGAGAACCCCGGCCGACGACAACTATTTCATGGTGAGAATAGATCAGAACTTTTCGTCCAAGGATTCTCTTTACGCCCGCTATACGTTTGACAACGCGTCAAAGCCCCTGCCGGCAAATCCGGGAATCCTCCAACAGGTCCGTCAGTCGCGAGATCAATATTTCATGCTTGAGGAGACGAGGATTTTCTCGCCGAGCGTGCTCAACACGCTTCGGGTTGCGGCCAACCGCACTGTCACCAAGTCATTTTGCGAGCAGCTCGTCCCGATCCCTTCCAATCTGGACCTGGTTCCCGGCAGAGCCTTCGGGACAGGCGGAGGGTTCGATATGACGGCCTTTGGATTTACCGGCCTGACGCTGTGCGCGACCACTGCGCCGCAGTTCAACTTCAACAATTTGTATGAGCTGGCGGAGAACATTACCTGGAACGCAGGCCGGCACTCCATTAAGACGGGGTTGCTGGTCAGAAACGTCCGCCTCAACATTACAAACTGGGCCTCTTATTCGGGGGAGTACACCTTTAATTCTTTGGAGGCTTTCCTGCTGGGACAGCCGAATCTGTTCCGCGCCACCTTTCCCGACGCCGACGCGACTCGTTCCTGGCGGCAGACATTGTACGGCTTCTACGTTCAAGATGATTTGAAGCCCACCCCCCACCTCACCTTGAACGCGGGTCTGCGATATGAATTCACAACCGGTCCCATCGAAGCGCATGGCCGATCCGCCCGTCTCCTGAACATTCTGGACCCCGCGACAACCGTCCTCGGTCGAAAGCCGTTTGTCGAAACGAGCAAGACCGACTTTGGTCCCCGCGTCGGCTTTGCGTGGGATCCATCCGGCAGCGGGAAGCTCTCTTTGCGGGGCGGATTCGGGGTTTTCTTTGAGCAAGTCATGGCCAACACTTACGCCGGCATCGAAGGCGTGCGCCAGCCCCCCTTTTTCAGGCGGGCCAATCTGACCAGTCCGCCCTTTCCAAACGCTTTTCAGATCATAGAGAGATTTCCGGCGGAAAACACTGTCAACACCTTTTCTCCCACCGCTTCTCCTTACACGATGCAGTTCAACTTGAACGTTCAACGGGAATTGGCTCAAGGACTTGTCCTTTCGGTCGCCTATATGGGATCGCGCGGCGTTCATTTGCACCGGGGGGCAGATCAGAATTCGGCCGTGCCGGTGATCCAGGCGGATGGGCGCAAGTTTTTCCCTGCGAATTCCCAAAGAAGAAATCCATTTTTTGGAGAGACCATCCACATCATGACCGACGCCCAGTCCTGGTACCACGGGATGGTCGTCAGCGCCAGAAAGCGGCTCAGCGGGGGAAATCAATTTCAAATTTCCTACACCATGGCAAAGGCGACCGACGAATCCTCCACCAAGAGCGCTCCGGAGGGTCGCAATACTTCCCGCAACACCATGGATCCGGAAGATCTGAAACGGGACCACAGCCTTTCAGGCAATCACGTGGGGCACAACCTTGTTGTCAACTATACGTATGGACTGCCGTTGGGAAGGGGAAGGCGCCTGGCGAGCAATCTTCCGGTTTTTGCGGACAAGCTTGTCGGCGGGTGGCAAATCAATGGGATCATGACGACCGCCTCGGGAATTCCGCTGAACGTCGAGCTCGGCTTCAACGCAGCTCGCAACGCGCAGGTCCGGGCGATCGGCTTCCACCAAAGGCCTGATCTGGTGGCCGGACGAAGCAACAACCCCGTGCTCGGAGGCCCGGATAAATACATGGACCCGGGCTCCTTTAGCGTCCCGGTTGCAGGCTACTACGGCAATCTCGGGAGGAACACCCTGCTCGGTCCCAGTTTTGTCAATTTCGACCTTGCCCTGGTCAAGAACACGTCGATCCGGGAGAATAAGCAGGTGGAATTTCGAGCCGAGATGTTCAATCTGATGAACCATGCAAACTTCGGCGTTCCGGCCCACGTCATTTTCAACAATTTCAGCGGCGTGCCCCTGGGGAGCTTTGGAAGGATTACAACGACGGTGACCACGGCGCGACAGATTCAGTTCGGGCTGAAGATTTCTTTCTGAAATCCGTCACAGAGCCGCGCGCGCAAGCAAGCGGCGCGCGCTAACTCATTAGAAGTGCCGCGCCGCTCCCTGACGGTCGCATGCGCCGGTACGGGAGAGCCGGATGCGGGAAATCTGCACGTCCGGTTCGACAAGGGGAGAGGCCGTGCGTCCACTGCACGCCCTCTCCTACTCTACCGCGAGGTCGCAGAGTTGCGCGGAGAACTACGCTTCTGCGCATGCTCTGCGCCCTCCGCGCCTCTGCGGTGAGCCCAAAAGTGATTCTTGCACTGGACAGGAGCTAGAGCCTCGGCCCCCGGCCCCGGACACCCGAAGCTGATCCCCGCCCCCAAAAACCCCGCTCCACATCGCTGCCGCGTCATGGTAATGTTTAGTCATGCGCCGCGACGGAAGAAGGCCCGACCAGCTTCGCGCCATTCACATGGAGCCGGATTTCATCAAGCATGCGGAAGGGTCCTGCCTGGTTGTGACCGGCGACACCCGGGTCGTCTGCACGGCCAGCGTCGAAGACAAGGTTCCGCCCCATCAAAAGGGAACAGGCAAGGGCTGGGTCAGCTCCGAGTACGGCATGCTCCCCCGTTCCACCGGCACCCGCATGCAGCGCGAGGTCAACCGCGGGAAGCCCTCCGGACGCACGCACGAAATTCAGCGCCTCATCGGACGCGCGCTGCGCTCGGTGACGCGCCTGGAAGGACTGGGGGAGCGGACGGTCTGGATCGACTGCGACGTGATTCAAGCCGACGGCGGAACCCGAACCGCCTCCATCACCGGCTCTTTTGTCGCCCTGGCTTTGGCGCTGCAGAAAATGGCGGATGCCAGGCAGATTGCGCACGTCCCCCTGACCGACTTTGTGGCGGCGACCAGCGTGGGAATCATCAACGCCGTTGCGCTTCTCGACTTGAACTACGAGGAAGACTCCTCAGCCGACGTCGACATGAATGTGGTGATGACCGGGAGGGGGTTGTTCGTGGAAATTCAGGGCACCGCCGAAAAGACCGCCTTCAATGCGACCCAACTACAGGAACTGCTGGCCCTTTCAGAGAAAGGGATTCGCCGGCTGATCCAGATCCAAACCGAGGTGCTGAAATCCAAGGTGGATCTAAGCTGCGTCCAGGATCCGTTTGCCGCCATCAACAGCCGCCGGCTGTAGTGCCGCCTTGAATCGTCCCGCCACCGTCACTGTTTTTGCCGCCGTCATCACTCTGGGAATCTGGATGTCCAGCGGCCAGGACCTGCAGTTCTTTCGCGACAACCAGCGGCTCAAGATCGAGTCCCGCAAACGGGATGGCGTTGTCTACTACCCGCTTCGTGATGTGGCCCGAGTCTTCAGTCTCCCCTGGCAGGAGCGAACCGACCAGGAGTTTCTGCTGCGCGGGCCCCGCGGCAGCATCACTTTCTTCCGGGACAAGCCGGAAATCCGCGTCAACGGCGAGATGGTCTCGCTGGCGGGCCCCGTCTGGAGACGCCGGGGAGAACAGTGGTACATCACGGTGGATTTCTTCGACAAGGCGCTGCCGAGAATCGTCGGCGTCGAGTTGAGGCGAAGGTCGGCCACCCTGTTCGACCTGCAGCCGCTTCCGGCCCTGCTTGAAGTAAAAATACAAATTTCTGTCTTCCCCGACCACACGCGTCTGACGCTGGAACCGGCGCAGCCGGCCGACTTTCAGATCCGGGACGCAGGAAACGCCGTTGAGATCACCGCCGCCCGCCGGCGCCTGCGTGCGGTCCTCCCTGCGCTTCCCAACCAGGGATTTATAGCGCGCCTGGCGGCCGACACAGGGGAGAGCGGAGCGCTGCGGGTGGAGAAAGGCCCGTCGTTCCAGGGCCACCGCGAGCAGACGCTGGAGAATCCCTTCCGCAAGGTGGTTGATTTCTATGGACCGCCTCCCGTGCCTGCAACGCCTCCGGCGCTTCCACTTCCCGCGGGAACCGACCTCCCGGTGCTCCCTCCCATTGTCGTCTCGCCGGGGATCAGTTCCCCCGCGCTGCAGCCTCAAAAGTTTGTGCGCCGCCCTACCCGCGGCGTCATTGTGCTGGACGCCGGGCATGGCGGATCGGATCTGGGCGTTCATTCATCCCTGGAGCTGCTGGAAAAAAACCTGACGGTCGCGCTGGCGCGGCAGCTCAAGACTGAAATAGAAGCAATGAGTTCCTATCGCGTGGTGATCACCCGTGAAGCTGACCTGCCGGTGGGAATCCTGCAGCGCACGTCCATTGCCAACTCATTTCACGCCGAGGCGTTTGTCAGCCTTCATTTCGGCGGCTCGTACGATGCGGCGGCCCGCGGTGGGAATGCGTATTTCTACGCGGACTCGGAGCAGAGCATGACCGGTCCGGACGAGAAGAGCGGGGCGCCGGCTGAGGCCAATCCGCGACTGGCTGCGCTTCAGCGCTGGAAGTCGGGGCAGATTTCCATGCTTCCCCAGAGCCAGGCGCTGGCGGCGCAGTTGCAGGCAAAACTGAACGAGATCTTTGTCACTCCCGACACGCGGGTCGGCGCCAACGGGTTCTTGGTGTTGCGCGGTTCTGTCTCTCCCGCAGTCATTGTGGAGGCCGGTTATCTGACCAATGCGGAGGACGCGCAGTTTCTGTCGAAAGCGGAAAATGTAAATAAGGTGGCCATCGCCCTCGCAGTCGGGATCCTGGATTTCCTGCGCTCCCGATGAGGTTGAGGAAAGGAGATTGGAGCGCGATGGGCGCCGGGGTGCCGGGTGTCGGGTTTTGGGTATCGGCTTCGAGATTGGGGTTTTGGGTTTCGGGTTCGGGCTTTCTGGTGTCGAGTTCCGGATTTCTTGGTTTGCGGGGCAGGACCCGACATCCGACACCCGCAACTTAAGAAAAGGTCAAGGAGGAGATGGCTAGAAATCCAATGAGAGGCGCTCTGCGGAAGAGAATTCGTGAGTCACTTCTTTCGACACGGCGCGGCTTCTCCTGGAAGTCTCGGCGCGCAATCTGGATTGCCGCCGCTGTGGTAGCGGGAGTCATCGTGATCAGTCTCCTCTTCTGGAGGGGGAGCCCGCAGCAGGGCGGCGCCAACGGGGGCGCCGGCCAAGGGAGCATCGAGCGGCAGGAACTGGCGGGAGCCAACCTTGCAAAGATCGGTGTCAGCGTCTACTTTCGTCAGGCTGGGAGCCGCTCGCTGGCGCCGTCGTCGCGAGACATCTTCGCCGCCCGCTCCCCCGAAGTGCGCGCCCGGCAGTTGATACAGGCGCTGGTTGAGGGACCGCAGCCGGCGGAAGCCAACCAGGTCGTTGCAGTTCTGCCGAAGGAAGCCAAAGTGCGCCAGATTTATCTACTGAAGGACGGAACGGCAGTTGTGGATTTTTCCGAAGAAGTTTCAAGCCTGCTTCCCGGCGGCATTGACAGCGAGGCAACCGCCATGGAATCGATCCGCCGTACCCTACTCGAAAACGTCAAAGAGATCAAGGCCGTCCGTTTTCTGATCAACGGGAAAGATACGGAGACCTTCGCCGGGCATATTGCGATCGGATGAAGGATCGCAGATCGCAAATCGAAAATCGCAGATCGCAAATCGCAAGTTACAATCGCGGATGGGCAAAGTTAGAAGTTTCAGTCGGGGAATTGCGGATCAAGCCTCGCAGGGAGTCGCTGGCAACCTGGATTTGCGATTTGCTATATTTCCGATTTGCGATTATTTGCGATCTGCGATTTGTGATCTGCGACTGGTAAGATGGGTGATGCACGGAGGCGCCTTCGGGCTGGTGTCCGGCACGGTCTTCAAAACCGTCGGATCGGCGCGAGAGCGTCCGATCGGTGGGTTCAATTCCCATGCGCCTCCGCCATTCAAATTGAGAAAAGGAAGTGTTTCACAGCGAGCAATCCACTCTGCCACCTGCAACGTGAACTGCAGCCTGCCGGTGGCTGCCAGCAGCGCGACTTCCCAGGCACTGATGCTGGAGACGTAAACAGCATTTTCCTCGATTGCGCGGTTGACCCGTTTGCGGGCGCGCGGCGAGAGCCGTTCCGGATGGCTGACCAGCCACACACAGACGTGCGTGTCAACCACGATCATGGCAGAGCGTTCCAGTCCTCAGCCCCCACCGGTTCGGTTGGATCCTCATATTTTACGAGCGAGCGGCGCAGCTTTTTGAGGATGACCGAATCAAGCAGAACGCCGCCTCCACTCATTCCTCAGCCTCCTCTGAACCGCCAGGCCATCCTCGCCCTGGCTGATTCCCGAAGTTGCATGCAGCAGCCTGGCGAAGTCCTGCGCTTGAGCTTCCTCCGAGCGCAATCGCCTGACCGCCCGGCGAATGACTTCAGTCATGGAAACGCCTTCACGGGCGGCTTTGCGGTCCAACCACTGCTTGTCGTCCTCATCAATAGAAACCACAGTTCAAATCATGGCAGGCTCCGATATCAACTCACGCTACCATGATATCACACGAAGGTTAAACCGCCTCCAGGAGGCTGCGGAGGTAGAATGATGCGCACTAATGCGCACCCGTTACCTCGTCTGCTACGACATCTGTGACGAAAAACGACTGCCCTCGGCTCTTTTTACAGCACGCCCTCAGGATCGTGGCGCCCGCGAGGTTCAGCTTCGCGCCGTCCGGATTGATGCTATGCGGGCTTGCGGTTTCCCCTCGGGCCGAGAATTTGGCCAACAGCTCGACGGAAGGCAGGCGGGTCAACGGCCGGGTATCGGTAGAGCTGGGACTCGATAGATTCAAAGAAGCTCCAGACTCTTTCAGGATGGATGAGTCCTCTGCCAAGCATTTCGCCCACGTCGCTTATATCTTGAGCATGGCCCCGCTCGATCTTTGCCAATGCCTGAGCGTACAGGTCGTAGTGGTGGAACGAAAGTTTTCCTTCGCGGGTGATGAAAGGGCTTCGCTCTCGCCAGTGGGGAAGCTCGGGGATGAAGTCGGCCGGCCAGGCCAGCTCGACGTTGATTTGGAGCGTCTCTTTCAGTCTCGAGATCGCCCGGAAAAGCGGATCGCTTTCAGGAACAAAACGGATATCAACATCAATGGTGGCCTGTCGCCATCCCAGAAGCACGGCGGTTGCGCCGCCGGTAAAATAGAGCGCCGTCTCCTCGGTGGCTTCAGCCGCGAAGGCGCGTATGAAACGCCAGATCCGATCCGCGTCCGCTATGTTGCGCATTCCAAGGCACGCTCGAAACTCACCAGCCGCCGCAGCAAGGCATTGTAGCGAGAATGCGCTCCGTCAGGGTCGGACCTTGAAAGCAGTTGATAAAGTCGCTGCTCCGGCGACCGGATGACGGTCTCGGGAACGGGAAACCCGGACCTGCGAAGGCGAGGCGCGCCGATGGACACCAGGAGCGAGGGAATGGACTCGATGCCATGGTCAAGATCTTGCACCCCTTGTTGTACCAACTCGGCTCCGGGAAGCGATTCAAATTTCATCTGGTGATGGATCGTTGCCCGTCCATTCGCCTGTTGCACCAGTTCGGCTCCTGGCAGCGATTCAATCCTCATTTTCTCCATCTTATCACTTCGACATTGAGGAGATCATCGCGACAACGGGGTCGCCAGCCGGCGCCTGAGCCCCGGCTGCGCGGGACGCGAATGCCTGCCGGGCTTGTCAACGAAAATGCAAGGGTTGGATTTTTTTCTTGACCGGATGCGGCCCCCAACCTAGCATGCAATCAACTACAAGATTTGGATTGTCCTACTTTATCAGCAGGAGGTCACTATGGGTCGACTCGGTCCTGGCCTTTGGGTACGCGCCGCTTTTGCCTGGGTCTTTTTTTTCGCGGCGGGCAATCTTTTGATCCGCGCGCAGTTGACGACCGCGGCCGTTTCAGGCAATGCAAGGGACGCAAGCGGCGCCGTTGTGCCCGGCGCCACGGTAACCGTGAAGAATACGGATACGGGGATGCTCCGCACCCTCATTACCGACGACGAGGGGCGCTACCTGGCGACTCAACTGCCTCTGGGCCACTATGAAGTGGCGATTGAACTGGTCGGTTTTCAGCGGGAGGTTCGATCGGGCATCCAGTTGAGCGTGGGCCGGGAGGCGATCGTCGACTTTGCTTTGAAGGTGGGAGAGGTTACCGAAACCGTCACCATTTCCTCGGAAGCCGCTCTGGTGGAGACCACCACCTCTTCGCTCTCCGGGCTGGTGGATGACAGGCAAATCAGAGCCCTGCCCCTGAATGGACGCAGCCTGGAGTCGCTTGCCGCGTTGGAACCCGGGGTGACCCTGGCGCGGGGACAAGCCGGGCAAAACCAGTTTAACATCGGCGGCGCGCGCGCCAATCAAAGCAAGTATCTCCTCGATGGCAGCGATATTGTCTCGGTTGGGGGAGTGACGCCGGGAAGCGTTGCCGGCGTTCTTTTGGGCGTTGAAGCCATAAGGGAGTTTAAGGTTCTGGTCAATAATTTCAGCGCCGAGTTCTCAGGCGGCTCCGGCGGCGTGGTCAGCGCGGTAACGCGATCGGGCACAAATGAGTTTCACGGTTCCGCTTTCGAATTTGTCCGCAACAGCGCTTTGGACGCAAGAAACTTCTTCGATGCACGCGGCGCGCCTCCCCCCTTCAAGCGTCATCAGTTCGGATTTTCTCTAGGCGGCCCGATCAGAAAAGATCAAACGTTTTTTTTCGTAAACTACGAAGGCTTAAGAGACCGGCTGACAAATACGGCGATCTCCAATGTTCCAACCGCTCAGGCGCGACAAGGTATTCTCCCCAGGTCGCAAGTGACAGTGAATTCGGCAAGCGCCTCTTATCTGAAGCTGGTTCCCCTGCCCAACGGGCGCGACCTTGGCGATGGGACCGGAGAGTTTATCGGCGAGCAGAAAATTCCCGCTGACGACAACTATTTCATGCTGAGAATAGATCAGAACTTTTCAGCCAAGGACTCTCTTTACGCTCGCTATAGTTTCGATGACGCCACCAAGAACCAGACATTCGTTCCACTGGTGCTGGGGCGCCTGGATGAGTCCCGGAGGCAATATTTCACACTTGAGGAGACAAGAATCTTTTCGCCGAGGGTCCTCAACTCGCTTCGGCTCGGATATAACCGTTCGGCTGCCGGCGGCGCCTGTTATCACCTGATTGACATCCCCTCATCCCTGAATCTGGTTCCGGGGAAGCGGTTTGGGACCGGCGGCGGGTTCAACATGACGACATTCGGGTTCATCGGGTTGACTGCATGCGCCATCCCTGCGCAGTTGGACCGCTACAATGTGTATGAGCTGGCGGAGAGCGTAACGTGGAACACAGGCCGCCATTCCTTTAAGACCGGGGCCCTGGTCAAGAACATCCGTGACAACAACACCAACTCGGCGACGGAATCAGGGGAATACACGTTTAACACGTTGGAAAGTTTTCTGACGGGCAGGCCTACTCTGTTTCGCGTGCCGTTTCCCGACGCCGATGCAAGCCGCTCCTGGCGACAGACTCTATACGGCTTCTATGTGCAGGACGATTTCAAGCTAAAGGTCAACCTCACCTTGAACCTGGGCCTGCGCTATGAATTCGTAACCGGCCCCCTTGAAGCGCATGGCCGATCGGCGCGCCTGTTGAAGCGTTTGGATGCTGCGACCACGGTGCTGGGTCTGAGAGCTTTTGTGGAAACGAGCAAGACAGATTTTGCTCCCCGCGTTGGTTTTGCCTGGGATCCTTCCGGCAAGGGCAAGATGTCTTTTCGCGGCGGCTTCGGCCTCTTTTTTGAGCCGGTCATGCCTTACATGTATGCGGGCGCGGCTGCGGCGGGCGTGCGGCAGCCCCCCTTTTTTAGACGGGCCAATCTGCCCAATCCCCCCTTTCCAAACGCGTATGCGGTCATAGCAAATTCCCCGGCAGATACCGCTCTGAACAATTTGTCTCCCACCGCTACGCCTTACGCGATGCAATTCAACCTGAACCTGCAGCGGGAATTGGCCCAGGGACTTGTCTTGTCCCTCGGATACCTGGGATCGCGAGGGGTGCACTTACTGAGGGGCGCGGATCAAAATTCCGCTGTTCCGGTAGTTCAGGCGGACGGGCGCAAATTCTTCCCGGCCGGCTCTCCCAGAAGGAATCCGTTTATTGGAGAACATATAAACAGCACGACTGACGCCCATTCGTGGCACCACGGAATGGTGGTCAGCGCAAGGAAGCGGCTGAGTGGCGGCAATCAATTTCAACTTTCCTACACTCTGGCCAAGACAACGGACAATTCGTCCCAAAAGAGCGGTCCGGATAATCTAAACAGTTCCCGTAACACAATGGATCCTGACGATCTGAACCGGGACCACAGCGTTTCTGCCATCAGCGTGGCGCAGAATCTGGTTCTTAATTACACCTACGGGCTGCCGTTGGGCAGGGGGAGACGCTTTGCAAAGAATCTTCCCACCTTTGCGGGCAAACTCGTTTCCGGATGGCAAGTCAATGGAATCACCACCATCGCTTCCGGCATTCCCATAAACATGGAGCTGGGTTTCAACGCGGCTCGCGATGCCACCGTCAGGGCGATCGGCTTTCACCAAAGGCCTGATTTGGCGCCGGGGCGAAGCAACAACCCGGTGCTGGGGGGGCCGGATAAATACATGGACGCCGGTTCCTTCCGCGTGCCCGCTCCGGGTTATTACGGCAATCTTGGCCGGAACACCGTCATTGGCCCCAGTTTTGTCAATTTCGACTTTGGGCTGTTCAAGGGCACCTCGATTCATGAAGGCAAAGAGTTGGAGTTTCGCGCAGAGATCTTCAACCTGGCCAACCATGCCAACTTTAATATCCCGGCCCATGTGATTTTTAACGATTTCAGCGGCGTGCCGGTGGGAAGCTTTGGAAGGATTACCAGCACCATCAACACGTCTCGACAGATTCAATTTGGGCTGAAATTTTCCTTCTGATTACTTTGCGGTGCAAAAATCACTTCTTGGGGCTCACCGCTGAGACGCCGAGGGCGCAGAGGCTGCGCAGAGGCACAGCTCTCCGCGTATTCTCCGCGATCTCTGCGTCTCTGCGGTG
>JACQGG010000174.1 GCA_016199665.1 Acidobacteriota bacterium
ACGTAGCACTCCTCGGTCCTGCGGCTATAGTGCCGCGTCCGGATGGCCTCGCGCACCTGGTCCAGAAGCTTCGGTTTACCAAGGCCCGGAGCCGCAGTTTCGCACACGGTGCTTCCCTGGAACGGGAAATCGCGCAAAAACTCCTGCCCACACGGATAAGCAAACACCCGTCTCTTCTCCCCACATACATTGCGGAGCTAATCGCATTATATTCTCACAGGCCCGGAACGTGTCAACGATCTTGAGACGCCCAGCTGTCGAATTTACTGTCATTCCCGCTCACCCCTGGTGCTTTGCCACTCATCTGCTGGAGGTGGGCGTGGATTTGCGCACCATCCAGAGCTTGCTGGGGCACGGTTGCATTTCCACCACCATGCGTTATCTGCAGGTGCGGCGCCAGCACCTGGATTCCAATCAGAGTCCGAGTTCCCCAACCTTGATCATAGGCGCGAGACGCTGCCTCTGTCAGCCGAACGCCCTGCCCCTCAGCCGCGAGCGGCGCTCGCCGTAATTCGAACGTCAACTATTGCCACCCGCGCCGCTCGTCGGCTGCAGCGGCTTGTTGGGCTGCCTGGTGTTGGCATAGAATAAGTCCATGACCGACCGAGCGCAAGCGTTACTCCGTGAAGCACTGACCCTTCCACGCGACGAACGCGCTGACGTCGCTGCCGAACTGTTGGCGAGCCTTGACGAGCCACCTGCCGAGGACCCGGCGGCTGTGCAAGCTGCCTGGGCGAAGGAGATCGAAGGGCGAACCCGTCGCGTTCTGGCGGGTGAATCGGCGGGCGAGCCATGGGAAAATGTGCGCGACCGAATCGCCCGTCGTCTGACGGAGCGGTGACACTTCGGTTCCGGACTGAACCCGAAGCCTCTGCCGAACTCGGTGAAGCGGCTCTCTGGTACGAACAACAACGGAACGGCCTTGGGAGTGAGTTCCTTGAAGCTATCGATACCGCTCTGGAGTTCATCGGCCGCTTTCCTCACGCTGGGACTCCAGTTCCAGACCTTCCGCCGGAATTGCCGGTCCGTCGTGTGCCCGTAAAGCGATTCCCCTTCCACGTCGTGTATCTCGAATTGTCCGGCGTCATTCGAGTTCTTGCATTCGCGCATGATCGGCGATCACCGGGGTATTGGCATTCGCGTGTTACGAAGTAGGTCGCTCTAGGTCGGCCCAACGGGCTGCCGCTCAGCCGCAAGCGGCGCGAGACTCACCTTTCGTGAAACGAAATCCATACGCGCCGATTGACGGCTGCATCGTCGTGTTATGCGGTCACGCGGATATGCTCGCGCAGAAACTCTGGAGCGAAGTCTGCACCGTTCTCCCAAGCGAGCGTGTGGTAAGCGATTATGAAACGTTTGAAAAGCTCGACCTCGCGCAGCGGCGTGAAAACCGGACCATTCAATTCCTCCGACAGGGGGCACCGGCTAAGTACTGATCGGCTAGCGCAAAACCTATCCAGGGGAGGAACAAGTGTTTGAAGAATAACCAGCCAATGAGAGCCATGCTGAAGGGTTTTACAACCCAATTCACGAAGAGTGTGATGATCAAGCCACCAGGTCGCTTGCCCACGCCGAGAATCGACACAAAATTCACTTTCATCATCATCGGATAGATCATGAGCCAGATGAGGCCCGGTGATTCCGTTGTCCTGACGAGGGCCTTCTTACTCTGCGAGGTTAAGCCAGCGCAAATTACCGACAAACTGGTATTCTTGCTCCGGCACTCTTGTTTCCGTCATGAGAAAATCGGCGGTAAGGCTGGACACACCGATTCAGTATGTGAAAGGGGTGGGTCCCCGGCGCGCTGCAGATCTATCCAAGGAAGGAATTGCCACGGCCGAGGACTTGCTGCTGTATCTCCCCTTCCGCTACGAGGATCGCTCCCGGTTCAAGAAAATCTCAGAACTGCGTGACGGCGAGGCGGCCGTGGTTTTAGGGCGCGTGGAGGCGGCCGGCCTGTACCGCACGGCTCGCAGAGGAATCGCCATCTTTGAGGCTGTGCTCCAGGATGAGACTGCATCCCTGATCCTGAAATTCTTCAACCAGCCCTTTCTCAACAAAGTCATCCGTCCCCGGGACTGGGTGGTCGCTTACGGACAGGTCCGATTCGACCTGTTCAAGCCCGGCCGGCTCAGCATTCAAAATCCCGAGTTTGAAATCCTCGATCATCCCACCGGGACTCAAGCTCATGTGGGGCGGATTACCCCGATCTATACGCGCGTTGGGACGGTCAGCGGCAAAGTCATCCGGCAGATCACCTGGGACCTGGCGCACGAGATCGAGGAAAAGATCCCGGCCTGGCTGCCGGCAGCCGTTGAAGCCAAGGGGGGCTGGCCGGATCGGACGACGGCGGTGCTTTCGCTGCATGCGCCGCCGGCCGATTGCGCGGCGGCGGAAAAGCTCAAGGCGCTCAATGACTTTTGCTCTCCATTTCATCTGCGGCTGATCTTCGAGGAATTTTTTGTCTTTCAGACCGGCTTGCTGGTCGCGCGGCTCAGACGCAAGGAGCGGGTCAAAGAAAGAACCCTGACCATCACCGACCCAATCCGCAGCCGGCTGAAGCAGATGCTCCCCTTCCATCCCACCGGTGCTCAAAAGAAGGCTCTGCGAGAAATTGTCGAGGACCTGCGCAGCCGGCATCCCATGAATCGCCTGCTGCAGGGGGACGTGGGGAGCGGCAAGACAATCGTGGCGGCGCAGGCTGCCCTGGTGGCTGTGGACAACGGCTGGCAGGTGGCGGTAATGGCTCCAACCGAGATTCTGGTGGAGCAGCACTTTCGGACCTTCGGCGCGCTGTTCGCCCCTCTCGGAGTCAAAACAGCGATGCTGTCGCGGGTCACTCCCGCCCGCGAGCGCAGCGAGATTCGGCGCCGGCTGGGTGATGGATCTCTCAACGTGCTGATCGGAACCCATGCACTCCTCCAGGAGGGGGTGCAGTTTGCCAACCTGGGTTTTGTCATCATCGACGAGCAGCACCGCTTCGGCGTCCTGCAGCGTTCCGCCTTGATGGAAAAAGGGGAAAATGTCGACACGCTGATCATGACCGCAACTCCAATTCCCCGATCGCTGGCCATGACCGTGTATGGAGATCTGGACATCTCTCTGATCGATCAGATGCCTCCGGGGAGGAAGCCGATCCGGACCGTTTTGAAATCCGAGCCCAGCCGTGAAGAGGTATACCAGCTCGTGGAGCGAGAGGTGGCTGCCGGCCGCCAGGCTTATGTCGTTTACCCTCTGATTGAGGAGTCGGAAAAGATCAACCTTCGCGCGGTAAAAGCCATGAGTGAGGAGTTGCGCCGGCGCTTTCCACATTTACAGATCGGCGTGCTGCATGGCCGTCTGAAGCCCGCCGAGAAAGAGAAACTGATGACGAGGTTTGCCGCTGGTGAAGTCAACATCCTGGCCGCGACCACGGTCATCGAAGTCGGCATCGACATGCCCAATGCCACCGTCATGGTCATAGAACACGCCGAGAGGTTTGGTCTTTCACAGTTGCACCAGTTGCGGGGCAGGGTCGGCCGGGGCGCGAAAGACTCGATCTGTGTGCTGCTGGTTGACCGCGTGGGCTCGGAAGACGCCTGGCAAAGGCTTCAAATCATGGCGCGCTCCCAGGACGGCTTTCTGATTGCGGAGAAGGACCTGGAGATCCGGGGGCCGGGGGAATTCGCCGGAAGGCGGCAGTCGGGAGCTCCCCTGTTTCGCCATGGCAATTTGTGGCGCGACATGAAAATCATGCAGATGGCGCGCAAAGAGGCGGCCGCTTACCTTCAGCGCCTGAGCGGCCCTGAGAGAGTAGGCTACATTTCACAGGTGGCAAGAATCTGGAAAGTTCATTTCCGCCTGACTCGAGTCGGTTGATGCGGATTATTGCGGGAACATTCAAGGGCAGAGTTCTTCACACGTTTTCCGGCCGGGGAATTCGCCCCACCAGCGACCGGCTGCGGGAGACGCTGTTTGACATCCTGCAGCCGGAGATTGCGGGCGCAACGGTGTGGGACGCCTTTGCCGGCACGGGAGCGCTCGGATTGGAGGCCATCAGC
>JACQGG010000180.1 GCA_016199665.1 Acidobacteriota bacterium
CCCGGTGCCTCCCGAATTTAACAGCCCGATCAACCCGCCCGGAATGACCGGGATCGATTACGTAGTGTCCCAGGGCAAGTTTCTAGCCCTGATTCCCTGGCAGGGTTTGGACAGAGCCAGCCCGGGCGTGGGCTGGAAACAGGGGATCGACGTCAAATTGATTGAACGAGACGTCGCGCTTGGAACTTCTGCCCGGTTGATCCGGTTGCGACCTGGCAGGAAGACGCCCACTTTTCGGATCGCAGCCAACACGCATATCGCCGTCCTGTCGGGCAGCGTCCAGATTGCGCCGTCAAACGGTCCAACAACGGTTCTTCGCGAGTTTGACTATGCCTTTGTACCCCGGAACTTTGCCATAACGCTTTCCAACCCGAAGCAGTTCAACCTGGGCGCCGCCGCGAGTGGCCCGGCTTCGAGTCAGGCGCGGTAGGGAGTATTTCGAACGGAAAATTTCACAACTTTGTCCTCTTCACCGGCGGCAGAGTGGGCCACGCTTCGGCGGGGATGCAAAGTTGACAGGGCTTCTATGAGAAAGATGCAACGCTCGAGTCGCACAATTACTGGCACGGCCTTGTCACGCCAACGCCGGCTCACGGGGACGCTTTTGATTCTGGCCGCACTGGCACTGTTATTGCCCGCGGGGGCTGGCGCGCAGGCTAAGCTTGACACTACAACGTTTATCGTCGTGGGCGAAGGGCTGGCCGCGGGAATGGCGGACTTCGCCCTGCGAGAGGTCTATCAGGACAAGAGTTTCCCCTCTCAAATGGCGCGCCAGATGAAGAGTCTCTTCCCACAGCCTCTGATCCAGTCCCCCGGCATCGGCAGTGCGCCGGGATTTGCCTCCCTGCCGCCCCGCCTGCCGGGCATATTACAGGGGTCGGTGCGCACCCCGTTTCCGCCCTACTTGTTTGTCTTCAACCTCTCGGTCCCCGGCTTGCGGCTGGCTGATTCGCTCAATCGCCGCCCCAGCGCTCCCGTCATCCAGCAGCGCGATCCCCAGCAGACGGTCATCAACTTCATCCTCGGCTATCCGGCGCTGATCGCCGGGGCGAATTTGCCTCTCTGGACACAGGCAGAGTACGCGGTTCAAATGAATCCCACGTTCGTGGTGGTGGAACTGGGTTACTACGATGTGCTGGAATCCGCGGTGCGTAACGATCCGGGTTTGTTGCCGGATGTAACGACGTTCCGAAACAACTTTACTGCGCTTCTGTCGCGGCTCAGTGTCTCCAGCCCGCAGATTCTGGTGCTGACAATTCCCGACCCGTTCGATACGGCGTTTTTCACCGCCCTCACGGAAGCAACCCGCCTGGTGGGCGCGCCCCCGGCCACGCTGGTGAGCCGCTTCAGGCTCCGCTCGGATGACCTGTTGACGCCCAACGGCCTGACAACCGTCGGCAACCTGATTCTGGGGGACGTTAGACCGGACGCGTCATTTCCGGGGCTGGCCGCGGCAAATCCGGGGACAGTCGTGAGCGCTGCCACGCAGACCGCAGTGCGCAGTCGGGTGCAGGCCCTCAACACGGAAGTCGCCGGCCTGGCAAGGCAGGCCGGGGCCAACGTGTATGATCTGAAGGCGCTGTTGACCCGCATCAAGAGCAATGGGCTTCAGGCGGGCTCCAAAACGCTCACCGCCGACTTCCTCGGAGGGTTCTACTCGCTGGACGGCTATTATCCGGGCGTCACAGGCCATGCCTTGATCGCCAATGAGCTGCTGCAGTTGCTGAACCAGACTTACAGGACTTCCTACCCGCTGCTGGACCTTGCCGGGATTGCGGCTGACGACCCGGCGATACGGTTCACACCGGCAATCAAGTATCCTGATCCGGTAACGGAGGAGCTGCAATGATGCGGAAAGCTTTCGTTCTTTTCTTCGCTCTCTTCCTGGTGTACGCAGCGCCGCCGCTGGCCGCCAAGGATCCTCTCCCTGTGCCGCTGAAGCTTCCGCCCGGGGGCGTGCAGGTCCTTCCCGTCGACAAGACAGGGAGTTATATGGGGGATGCGGTTCGGATCGTCGACTGCCCTAAGAACGAGGACAACCCGTTCGGTATATGCGGCAACGTGCTGTTTGGCGGCCTGGGCCTCTGGAACAGCCACTTGAGCGGTTTGATCCAGATCACTTTCCACCCGCCGATCAACGACGTCTCGCATTTTGAGATCTCTCATCCGTTCAACCTGCGGGGCGACGACACCACCATGAAGACGCCTCAGCTTTATGAAATTAGCGTCGCGCAGAACGCCCTCCTCGACACATTTAACAGCTACTCCTCGGGGGATCTAAACCTGAAAACAGGCGAGGTCACCAACCTGCACTACAGTGTCTTCTTCTTCAACACCTGGTATGGACTCCTGACCTCTGTCAATCCCAAGCTGAAGCCGCCGCCTTTCGAGTTTCCGGGAATCTATGGTTCTGTATCGGGTCTGGCGTCCACGGGCTCCACACCAGGAGTGGAAGCTGTGTTCGAACAGCGCGCGGATGGCCTGCTGGACTTTACGTTTTACGGCTCCACGTTCCTGCCGCTCGGCAATAACATTGCCGGCGACCCGGTGCGCCTTCCGATGCCGTTCTGCGGGCCCCTGATAAACTGCGGCAGCATCCAGGTGCCGGGCTTGAGTTTGCATCCGCATCTGCGCCTCAGCACCAAGAAATCCGATGAGACTCCCTGCGGTGACTCCTGCATCCCCGTTCCATTTGGCTCGGTGCAGGAGTTCACTTTGAACTCGCGCTTTTCCAGCATCGGCGACGATTTCTCTCTGAATATCCCCCAGCTTGGCGGGGAAGCTGTCGGCCGGTCGCAGATGCAGGGGCGTATCCAGGTTCAGTTCGGCGCCCGCAACGGCGACTTCGTTCCGGTCGCTTTTAACACGCTTCCGCCGGCCGGCCTGCTGGCGCCGCCTCCCGCATTCCCGCTTCCCGGCCTCTCTCTGGGACTGCTGGGCCACGATGAAAACCTTCGATTTCCGCGCCAGACGTATGACGTCAAGGACGTTGCCATCATCGACGACCCGTTCGATGTGGCAGTGGGAGAGCTGAATCTCAAGACCGG
>JACQGG010000181.1 GCA_016199665.1 Acidobacteriota bacterium
CTGCAGTAGTCGGGAGCTTTACAAAGGGATTCTGGACGGCCGGTCTCGAGCTGTCTTCCACGGCCGCATTCTGGTAAGGCGCGGGGCGCAGAAGACCGATTCCAAGCAGACCAACAACAATCTGCTGCTGTCGGACGAGGCCCTGGTCAACACCAAGCCGCAACTGGAAATCTATGCCGACGACGTCAAGTGCACCCATGGGGCCACCATCGGACAACTGGACAGAGACGCAGTGTTTTATCTCCGCTCCCGTGGCATCGGGGAGAAAGCGGCCCGCAGCCTGCTGATTTATGCTTTCGCCAGTGAAATCATCCGCCGCTGCAAGGCCGCCTCACTGAAAGACCAGCTGGATGAATTCCTGCTTCGCTGGTTGCCCGCCGGCGAATCCCTCAAGGAGGCCGTTGCGCAATGAAAGCCAGCCGTGACGTGGTTTCTTCACGACCCGATCTGTTTACGGGTGCGCTCAATGTCTCCCGCATTCGGGATGACTTTCCCATCCTGAAACGAAAGGTTCACGGCAAACCCCTGATCTATCTGGACAATGCTGCGACGGCTCAGAAGCCGCAGCAGGTCGTCGACGCGCTGGTGCGCTTTTATTCCGAGTACAATTCGAACATACATCGGGGCGTCCACCTGCTGAGCTCGGAGGCCACGGAAGCCTTTGAAGAAGCCCGCGCCAAGGTAAAGCGCTTTGTCAATGCCCGCGAGATCTCAGAAATCATTTTTGTCCGCGGCGCCACCGAGGCAATCAACCTGGTGGCGCAAAGTTACGGACGACAGCACGTCCGGGCCGGGGATGAAATCGTCATTTCCGCGATGGAACACCATTCCAACATCGTTCCCTGGCAGATCCTGTGCGAGGAAAAAGGCGCCAGATTGCGGGTGGTGCCGATCAATGACCGGGGCGAATTCCTCATGGAGGAGTACGAGAAGCTCTTGAACTCCAGGACCCGGCTGGTGTCGGTTGCGCATGTGTCGAATGCCTTGGGCTCAATCCTGCCGGTAGCCGAAATTATTGACGCGGCGCATCGCCGAAACGTGCCGGTGCTGATTGACGGAGCCCAGGCGGCGCCTCATATGAGATTGGATGTTCAGCTCCTGGACTGCGACTTCTATGCGCTGTCCGGGCATAAGCTGTTTGGGCCGACCGGTGTCGGAATCCTGTACGGGAAATGGGACTTGCTGGATGAGATGCCTCCCTACCAGGGCGGCGGAGACATGATCAGCTCGGTGACTTTCGAGCGGACCATCTACAACACGCTGCCGTTCAAGTTCGAGGCGGGAACGCCGCACATCGCGGGCGGAATCGGACTGGGCGCTGCCATTGATTATCTGAACGGCGTCGGCTTGGAGAATATTGCAGCTTACGAGCAAGAACTGCTGGGGTACGCCACTGACAGTCTGTCGGCCATTCCGCGGGTTCGGATCATCGGAACCGCCCGGGAAAAAGCGAGTCTGGTGTCCTTCACTGTCGACGGGGTGCATCCCCATGACATCGGCACGGTGCTGGACCAGGAAGGAATCGCGATCCGCACCGGTCATCATTGCGCGCAACCGGTGATGGACCGTTTTCGCATTCCCGCCACGGCCCGGGCTTCCTTTGCGTTTTACAACACGCGGGAAGAGATCGGCGCGCTGTTGCGCGGAGTCCACAAAGTTATTGAATTGTTCAACTAATGTCCTATCTGAACGATCTGTACCAGGAGATTATCCTGGACCACAACAAACGGCCCCGAAACTTCGGGGAGCTCAAGGACGCCAACCGGAGGGCGGATGGCTATAACCCGCTCTGCGGCGACAAACTCACTGTCTATCTGCACATGGACGGCGACCTGGTCCGGGATGTCAGCTTCCAAGGTTCCGGCTGCGCCATCTCAACCGCCTCGGCATCTCTAATGACCGAAGCTCTCAAGGGCAAGACGCGGGCCCAGGTCGAGGAGCTCTTCAATGGCTTCCACAGTCTGGTGACGGGAGCGACCAGCGGCGATGACTCCTCACAGATTGACCTGGGCAAACTGGCGGCATTTCACGGCGTCAGCGAATTCCCGATCCGCGTCAAGTGCGCGACCCTGGCCTGGCATACCATGCAGGCGGCTTTGGAAAACAAGGAGCAGGCGGTTTCAACTGAATGAGCGGTCAGGGCAGGCGCGGGTCTCCCGGAGACGATTGTTGTCCCCTGCCGCTGAGGAGAAGTCATGGAAAACACCCCCGGCGCTGTCAGCCAGTCCGCTGACGCTCAGGAAATCGAGAAAAAAATCATCGAGGTTCTGCGGACCATTTTCGACCCTGAAATTCCCGTCAATATTTATGAGCTGGGTCTGATCTATAACCTTGAAGTGTCGCCCGCCGGCGCGGTCGGTGTTCGGATGACCCTGACCTCTCCGATGTGTCCGGTGGCGGGAATTCTGCCCCCCGAGGTTGAGTCCAAGATTCGGAACGTCCCGGGAGTTACAGACGTGAAGTTGGATCTGGTGTGGGAACCACCCTGGTCGGATGAGAAAATGACCGAGGCGGCGAAACTGCAACTCGGGCTGCTGTGACGTTGAACGTTTTGCGTTGATGGATGGATTCTCCGCAAGTCTTGCATCGTTTGCCGGGACGCGTTTACGCTTGTTGACGGAACCTCCCGACCTTGGCGATAATCAGCAGGCGATAAACGTCAATCAAGGGGCTGGGGCGAGGTGTGCTTGGGAACTTGAAGACCCGGTTTCAAGGCGGGTCGCCGATTGCCGGAAAGAGGGCGAGAGTCCCCGAAATACTCAGGTGAAAAGGGAGGTTGCGATGATCAGGAAATTGGTTGTGCTCTTGCTGGCGGCGCTCACTGTCATCTTGTCCTGGGCGGCGTCGCGGACCGGCCAAAGCCATCCCACCGGCCTGGCTCTGGCGCAGGCGGCCGCGAAGCCGGCGGAAAGGCGCACGGTTGTCATAAGACGCGCTCCCATCCGCCACATCAAGGATTCTTATCCCGCCTTCCACGGCCTCGCGATAGACGAGGAGCGCGGGGAGTTGTTTCTGGGCAATGATAATGACCTGACAAGATGGGGTCCCAGCATTGACACTTACCGCGTTGACTTCGCGCCGACCAATGCGGTCAAAGAGCCCATCCGCCGGATTGCGGGACCCATGGCGGATCTTCACGGCGTCTGCTCCATGGCGGTATCTCCGGAGTTCAAGGAGATCTATCAGGTGAGCAATGACGGGGAGGATGTTTCCGTATACCCATTGGAGGCAAACGGGGACGTTAAACGGCTGCGATCGGCAATCGCGTCGCACGGGACCTGGGGTGTTGCTTTCGATCCAAAGTCTGATGAAGTTTTTGTCACCGTCGAACATGTCAACCGGGTCGCAGCCTACCGGAGGACCGCTCAAGAAACGGACAGCCCGTTGCGCTATGTTCAAGGGCCCAACACCGAGCTGGCCGATCCGCATGGGATCTACGTGGATTCCGGCAAGAATGAGATCTATGTCACCAATCACGGCAACTGGCGCTATACAGAGCCGGGTGAAACTTTCAATCGGATTGTTCCCTATTACCATGTGACCAAGATCAGGCCCCTGACTCCTTCCACAGGGAAGTTTCTCCCCCCGTCCATTACCGTTCACGCCCGGACCGCCAATGGGGATGCCAAGCCCCTGCGGGTGATCCAGGGGTCCAAGACCGGTATGAATCTCCCACTGGGAATCGTACTGGACCCGCTGAGCAACCAACTGGCGGTGGCCAACGGCGCGTCCGATGCAATCCTTTTCTTCGACGTCAATGCCAATGGTGACGTGGCCCCGGTTCGCGTCCTCAGCGGGCCCGCGACGGGACTGGGCGGTCCCACCAGTGTGGTTATTGACAAGAAGCGGGATGAGCTCTGGGTTGCCAACTTTGGCAATCACACCGCGACGGTCTATCCCAGAACGGCTCAGGGAAATGTGGCGCCTCTTCGGACGATTCGCGGCGCCCCGGAGGGGATCCCGGCCACGGGCCTGGGGACCGCGTCGTCGGTCAATTACAACCCAAAACGGAAAGAGATCCTGGTTCCCAACTGAACGAGCCATCCGAGAATCTCGGTTTTCGCCGGTTCGGCGAACGGACAAGTCGGTCCCATCCGGGTTTTACAAGGTCAGGCCACGCTGCAGGCGCGAACCAGCCATGAAATAGCCCTGGATCTGGTCCATGACGAGATCGCGGCGCCGAATCCATTTGCGCACGCGATCCTCTTCTTCCGCGCTGACGCGGAGGGGAATGAGAAACCGCTTCGGATCATTCAAGGGCCTAAAACCCTCATGGGCGGAGGCATGGATGCGGATAACGTGGAGATAGACCCCATTCATAACGAGGTGTTTGTGGTTCAAAGATCCGCCGACGCCATTCTGGTGTTTCCCAGGGAGGCCAACGGCGATGTGGCTCCCATCCGGATCATTCAGGGCCCCAAGACAGGGTTGCGCTATCCGCGCCGATTGACGGTCGATCCGGCCAACAACCTCTTGGCGGTTATTTCCGAGCAGGGGATCGTGCTCTTTAACCGCACCGATAATGGCGATGTTGCCCCTCGCTGCGTGATATCGGGCCCAAAGACCGGGATCCCGAATTTAGCCAAGGCATCTAATTCAAAGGCCATGTTGAACCCGGACGCCCAGAAAATTATCTTTGCCGTGAGGAAGCCGGCCCAAACAAAACAGGAGGTGGAAAGGAGCGGGGGAGGGATGACGTTAATCTGGAAATATGGAGACTGTGGAGATGTGCCGCCCTTGTACCGGTTCGAGGAAGGCGCCCCGGGTTTCGATCTTATTCCAGAGGCCAAAGAGATCATAATAGACGCCAAGGGCGGGTTGATGGTTTTCTCTCTGCCTGAGGCATTCTAGTTAAGCTAGGCCTTCGGCGCTCAGCTGTCGGCTGTCAGCCTTCAGCTTTCGGCCGTCAGCCAATCGTTAGTTACTTTCCGGTGCAAAAAGGAGCCGGACGGCGTGGCATGGGCATCTTGCCTATGCGAAGGCACGGGCGGGCCGGCCGTGCCACACCAAGACAACCATTTTTGCACCCGAAAGTAGTTGGTGTCGTACGGGTGGCCGCGAAATCTAATGGCAGAAACCGGAGTCCTCGTGGAGCTACTTTGTGGTGCAAGAAAGTGTTCGGCCTGCCGCAAAACACTGGTCGCCCACGACTACGCTCTGCTGGGTAAACTGGCTTACGACCGTATTGTTGAGAAGCTGGGCCTGTGAGATACCGCGCACCAGCTCCCATCGGCCCGCCACTTCAGAAGCAAACTGGAATGGCTCGCCGGTCCTTGCCGCAAACAGTCCCACCCAGAAGACCGGAAAAGCAGCGACAGTAAGAAAGGCTCCCAGGAGTACTACCAGTTGGTCCGTCTCTTTGAACCTGCCCCGATTAGTCCCGACGACAGCCGCTTGTTGGCCGTGTTCTTGAGAGGCGAGTCTCAAATCCAGGGAGTCCGAAACTAAGACTTACGCATCTGTCTCTATCCCCAACAAGAATGTGATCCGCAACAGACTCGTAAGAATGCCGCTCGCATCACTCGACAACTCAAGCTGTTCCGTGCCCACGGCTTGATTTATCGAGTAGGCAGAACAAACCCCTACAGAACAACACAAGAAGGGTGGAGTGATGTGCCTCTCAGCTTTGAGAGCAAAGTATGCAGATTTCATGGGGCTTATTCCCTGCCGCTGTGCTGTTTCCAAGGACGGCGCTTTCGGGCAGTTCAGCCAGAACTCGGTCGTGGCGTAGCAGAATCGCCTTGATCTGCTCCAGTTCGTCCTCAATCCGTGCAAAACGTCTGTCGCTCTCGACCTGATGTCTGCTTACTTCGTTAAGCTGTGCCACGAACGCCGCCTGATTTTGCATGAGCGTCGCCTGGCTTTGGATCAGGACCGCGATGGCCTGCTGAAGTTGATTTCCGTTTCTTGTAGCCATCTTGTCCTTCATTTTACGCTGCTTTGGGTTGAAAAATCACGTTCAGTTCTTCGGCTGTCATTTCATCGGCTTGTCTCCCCGGCTCGACCGATCCGCACCGGCATTCGGGGAGGGAGCCTCTCAACCGTGCGGGCATCTGCCTTGCGCCCTAATGCTGGTGTTCGTCCGGCGCCGGCTGCGGGCTCCGCTGTTGGTTTTGCTGGCGTTCCCTTTGGGCGTTGGCCGTATCGGGGGGTACGATGCCATTCAGCCTCAGATAGACTACAAAATTGCCGTAGTGGTCCATTTGGTCTTCAAAGGCCACCAACGCCGCCTCGATGCGGGTCATCCGTTCGCTGCGCATGCCCGTGACCCTATCCATCGCGTTCTGATCGTTCAGGTCCGCCAAGATCGAATCGCCGTAATCGTAGGCCTCCTCCAGCGCCTTCAGGAGTTCATCCCGGGTCTTCAGATTGTGGTATTTTGCCGAGAGCTTTTCCGATTCCTC
>JACQGG010000191.1 GCA_016199665.1 Acidobacteriota bacterium
CAATGCCGGAACTGTCCACATAGCTCACATCCCCGAGATTGAGCAGAATGTTTTTGTGACCTGACTGGGCCAGTTCCCGAATTCTATTTCGCAACTCCACACAGGCTTCCCCCATGGTTATTCTGCCGCTGAGATCCAGGATGGTCACACTGTCTACCGTTCTGCTAACGACGTTCATTTTCGCTCTCCCTTACAGTCGTGTTCTTTTGGTCATCCGAAGCCGGGTGCCGCCTGCCGGACTGCACAGAAAATCGACTTGATCCATGAAGGATTTCACGAAGAAGATGCCGCGTCCCGACGACTTCAGCAAATTCTCCGTCTCCCGAGGGTCGGGGACACAGGCCGGATCAAACCCGTCACCCGCATCGTCCACGCTGATGACAAGACGGTCAGCATGGATTTCAAACTCGACATCAACATTCTTGTTCCCATCCAGCCTGTTGCCGTGGCAGATGGCGTTGGCGACACATTCCCGCGTGGACATTCCAACCCAGAAGATGGAATCCTCGTCAAACTTCATCAGTCGGGCAATGTTCTCTGCCAGAGCTTGCAGCAAGTCGACATAGTTGAGCTGGCTGCGCACGGTGACTCTAACCATTCCCGCATATGAACCCATAAAAAGCCCGGAATATCAAGCTAAATAAGGAGTTGTCAATATATCGGGGACCGGCTGAATGTGTCAATTGGGAGGAGACGGCAGGTGATGTGCCCGACGTTCAACGTTCAACATTCCGGGTTGGAGGTTCAAGGTGCGAGTCTGAAGATTGCGTGTGAAGGAATATCTTGAATCCCCGGATTTGTTTTCAACAGGGCGGCATGACAGTTCATAATGCTCCCGTGAAGACAGCGGGCAGCCGGACGGGCAGTCGGGGGGGGAGCTTTCGGCTCAAGGCTTGCCGTACTTTCGTCTTCCCCGCCGCGTGTTCCGGGGCACGGTCTTCTCTTCTGAAAGTCATCACACCGATCGTCGTTGCGGCCGGATTTTTCTCAGGCCTTTCGGCCGCACAGGACCCGGACATGAGGGTTCAGCATGTCCTCGAGAGCCCGAAATTCAAAGCCGCTCAGGCCTACATCGAGCGCGATCACGACCGTATGGTCGGTGACATTATCCGGTTGACCGAGATCCAGGCCCCGTCCTTCAAGGAAGAGAGGCGTGCCCGTGCTTACCTGGAAATGCTCCGCCAGCATGGCCTCGCCAGCGTCGAAATCGACGCCGAAGGAAATGTCATGGGCATTCGGAAGGGGTCGCGCGGCGATCCCATGCTCACGGTTGCGGCCCACCTCGACACGGTGTTCCCGGAGGCGGCTGAAATCAAAGTGAAGCGCGAGGGCACCCGGCTGATGGCCCCGGGAGTGGGAGACAACGCACGAGGCCTGGCGGTGCTGCTGGCGCTGATTCGGGCCCTGGATGAGGCCCGCATTCAAACAACCCGCGATATCCTGTTCGTCGGCAATGTCGGAGAAGAAGGGCGGGGAGATTTGCGCGGCGTCCGGTACCTGTTCCAGCAAGGCCCTTACCGGCAAAAGATCGGGATGTTTGTCTCGATTGACGGGACTGGAAACGAGGGGATTACCAACGGCGCCCTCGGCAGCAAGCGCTTTCGCATTGCGTTTAAAGGGCCGGGGGGTCACAGCTACGGGGCGTTCGGCCTTGTCAATCCCGCTTTTGCGCTGGGTAACGCCATGGCAAAATTCGCGAAAATGCGAACACCGAAGACGCCCAAGACAACATTCAACGTGGGCATCGTCGGCGGTGGCACTTCGGTCAACTCCATTCCTTCTGAATCCTGGATGGAGATCGATCTGCGCTCGGAATCCCCGCGCCAGCTCAACCAGCTTGTGGAGAAGAGCCTGGCGATAATGCGCCAGGCAGCGGAGGAGGAGAACAGGGTGAGATCGACGCTGGAGGGAAAAATCGAACTCGACATCCAGCTCATAGGCGACCGCCCCTCGGGCGAGACCCCGGCCGGCGCTCCCATGGTGCGACTGGCCGGCGCGTCACTGAAAGCCCACGGGATCCAGCCGGTCTATCGCATCGGCAGCACCGACGCCAATATTCCCATCGGCATGGGGATTCCAGCGATCACGATTGGATCCGGGGGAAAGGGAGGCCGGGGCCATTCCCCGGATGAGTGGATTGATGTGGAAAAGGCCACGAGTGTCAAAGGCATCCAGGTCGTCCTCACTATCCTGCTCTCTCTGGCCGGCCTGGAGTAAGAAACCGACATGCTACAATAGCAGGCAGGGCCCGATTATTTTGAGCGATTGGTGTGGGCATGCTCCGATGGTCAGGAAAGTGGAAGGTGGCTCTGGCGGCGGGCGCCATCATCGCCGCGGCGGCGGTTTTTCTGGCTTTCTACCTTTGGCAACTGGCGCCGCTCGATCGTTACCTCCAAGCGCAGATAATCCAGTATCTCCAGTCAAATTATCCGGTCAAAGTTCAAATCGCGTCCACACATCTTGATCTGAAGGGTCGCCGCCTCTTTCTGCGCGGTCTGCAGATCCAGGGCGAACTCTTCCCTGCCCCGTCTCCTCCGGTCAGCGTCGAGGAGATTGAGATTCAATTCGTTTACCGGGTCTGGAATCGCCTGTTTTACGTGCGGGATGTCTTCATCCGGCGGCCCAGTTTGCAAGTGCGTGAAGATCCCAACCATCTTTTCAACATTACCAACCTCTTCAAACCCCGAGCTGGCGAGGGGAGCGCGGCCCGGATCTCGCTGGCGAGTTCGGGGAATTTTGCCATCGAAGGCGGCACGTTGCGCTTCGGCGGCCAGAGCTTCCCTCTGGAGACGCAGGCGCGCAACATCCGCGCCCGCCTGCAGCATCGCCCGGCTGATCCCGACTACCATTTCGAGTTCGACGCGGACCAGCTTGCGCTCGGCAACGACCGGCAGACACTGAAGGACGCCCGGATTGAGGCAGATTTTGGTCTGGAAAATGAGACGATCATTTTCCGCAGGTTCCTCGCCCGCTCTGACCTTGGCAGATTTGATTCCGGCCAGGGGCGGGTCAACTATCACACCTTGCAATACGAGTTTCGCGGCAGTGGACAGATCAGTTTAGCCCGGGCCGCCCGGGCCGGATTTCGAGCCTTCAACCAGCCGGGAACACTGAGACTGGACGGGAACGTCATGGGACGGGGCCGCGACTTTGACTTCTCCGGCACGATGGCCGCCGATCAATTGCAGTTTCGGCAGTACTTCCTCACAGAGGTGGTTGCATCCGGACATGCCAACCTGTCCCAAGTCGAAATGGACGAAGTGCAGGGCCGGTTCCTGGGAGGCCGTTTCGCGGCCAGATTGAGCCTGGGCATGAAGACCGGACTTGAGTCCGAAGCAGCCGGCGAAATTCACAGCGTCCGAATTGAATCCGGCCTGGCGGCTCTTGGCATTCCCTTCCCCAACACCGCCGGCGAGACCCGCCTGAAGTTTCAGCTTCGCTGGCCGGCGCTGGATGTCGAGGAGGTCACCGGTACTATTTCTGCCGACTACTCAGGGCGACTGACGGCAGCAGCTCCGAACGGCTCCGGCGGCGCCCCGGCGGAATCTATTCCCTATCAGGGATCAGCCGCCATCAGTCAAGCCGGAGGGCGCCTGCGAATAGATGCGGCCGCCGCCGTAACTCCCCACAGCCGGCTGCAGGCGAGCGGCAGCGTGACTCTGGACGGCGACTACGACTTGAAATTACAACTGCGAACTGACAGCGGGAACGAATGGCTCCTGGGCGCCGGCCTGCTGGACGCGGCCGCGGGGCGTCATCTTCAGCAGAGGGAGGTCAAAGCCGACGCCGGCGCCGAGTTCGACGGCAGTCTCTCGGGCAAGAAGCGCAGCTTCCGCCTTGCCGGCCGGCTCACCGCGCAGGAGATGCGTGTAAATCAGATTCAACTGGCCGGCGTCCGCAGCCGCGTGGAGTGGACCCCGCGTTTCCTGGAGCTGGACGATGCCTCCATGCAGTTTGGAGGCAGCGCCATGACAGGCTCTTTCCGTTACCCGCTCGCGCAGCAAGAACCGCTTGAGGCGGACCTTGTGGTTCGAAACGCGCAGATCGCCGAGCTGTTGTCCGTGCTTAACCGTAAGGATCCGGTCCGTGGAATACTCAACGCACGGATTCGGGCCAGGGGTCGAGACCTCCAATCGGTGGAAGGAGCGTCGGAACTGACGCTGGACAAGCCGGTGATCTATGGAGAGTCATTCGATCGAATCACTGCTTCGGTGGCGCTGCGCGGCCGCCAGTTCGCAGTTGAGAACCTGAGGATCTCAAAGGGACCGGGATCAATTTCCGGCTCCGCCTCCGGCGGCTTCGGCTCGAGGACATTGGAGTTGAATCTCACGGGCCGGGGCATTTCGCTCGCCTCGGTGCAGGCCGCGAACTTCAGCCAATACGGCGCCGCCGGGGCGCTGAGTTTCACGCTGAAAGGCTCGGGAAGCTTGGAAAATCTGGGGCACACGCTGCATGCCGAGATTTCCAGTCTGGTGGTTCGGGGGGAACGACTCGAGCCGCTGGTTGTGGATGCCAGCGCGAAAGGACAGCGCGTGGACTTTACGGCCAGGACAACTGTCCAGACCCAGATCCTGGAGGCGCGCGGAAACGTCCTGATCCGTGGGGACTACCCGTTTCAAGCCGCGCTGGATCTTCGCAACGCGCCGCTGCGCCCTTACCTGGCGCTGTTCCGCCAGGATCCGCCGGTCAGCCTGAGAGGCCTTGCGACTGGACGTTTGGAGGCGCACGGGACGCTGGGGCGTTTCCGGGATGTGGCCGTGGAAGCGAAATTGTCAACCCTGCAGTTGGCCGTAGATCAATACCAGTTGCGAAACCATGGGGAGGTTCAGCTCCGCTATGCGGGCGGGAAAGTGGAGATCCGGCCTCTTAGGATGATCGGCCCGGAGACATCGTTGAACTTTGCCGGCACGGTATCCACCGGAGGAACACAATCGATCGATCTTACCGTGGCCGGCAGCGCCAATCTTCTCGTTTTGGCCTGGTGGGTCCCCGATCTCAACGCCGGAGGCAAAGTCGACCTGAACGTCTACATGGAGGGCGCGATTCGGCAGCCGAAGATCCTGGGAACTGTTGCCTTCGAAAAAGTTTATGCCGCCCGACCGGAATGGCCGACCCCTTTATTCGATGTTACGGGCGAGATGCGCTTTACCGCCAACCAGGTCTCTCTGCAGTCGGTCACCGCCAAAACCCGCTACGGCCAAGTGCAAGCTGAAGGAGGGATGTTTCTGGAGGGGTGGACCCCCACCCGCGGTCGAATCAACATCACAGGCAATGACCTGCATGTCGAATATCCGGAGAACACCAAGTGCGTGGTGGACGCGGATGTCGACTTTTTACGGACTCCAACCAACCAGCTTCTCTCCGGCGTGCTGTATATCCGCGACGCCGAGTACGCCCGAAATATCTCCCTGGCTGACCTCATTGCCCAGGTTACGACGTACCGAGCTCTTCCGCCGGCTCGCGCCTTCGGCCGCCGGCCGATCAATCTGGACCTGGAAGTGGAAGGGTACAAGACCCTCCGGATCCAGAACAATCTTGCCGACGTCATCGGCAGCGGCGTGTTCAGCGTGCGGGGCACGGCGGATCGTCCCATGATTCTCGGGCGGCTGAACGTGGATGAGGGGAGGCTGATCTTCCAGGACAGCAAGTATGAAATCACCCGCGGGGGGATTAACTTCAACAATCCCCGCGAACC
>JACQGG010000192.1 GCA_016199665.1 Acidobacteriota bacterium
CCTGGTCGTCGGCTCCGACGTGATGAGTTCCATCATCAATTTCAGCGATCGAAATACCTGTGTGCTGTTCGGCGACGGCGCGGGCGCGGTGCTTCTGGAACCGACCCGCGACGGTGAGAACGGGATACTCGACTTCATCCTGAAGAGCGACGGCAGCGGCGGCAAGTTCCTCTACATGCCGGGCGGCGGCAGCATGCATCCTTCCACCCACGAGACCATCGACCGGAGCATGCACTATGTCCACCAGGACGGCCGGCAGGTGTTCAAGCTCGCCATCAAGGGGATGGTGGAAGTGTCGCAGCAGATTCTGCAGAAGAACGGCTATACTTCATCGGACTTGGCCTTGTACGTCCCGCATCAGGCCAACCTCCGGATCATTCAGGCGGGCGCGGAGAAACTGGGCCTTCGCCCCGACCAGATCATGCTCAACATTCAGAAGTACGCCAACACGACGGCCGGGACGATCCCCATCGGCCTGGCTGAGGCCAGCGAAGAGAAGCGGCTCAGGAAGGGAGATCTGGTTTTGCTCTCCAGTTTCGGCGCCGGACTCACATGGGGAAGTGTCCTGCTGCGCTGGGAAATGTAAGGTCCGGGCAGGCATAACAACGCTCCATAACATTTTTTCAAGGCTATGGCCAAGATGCGTCGAAGTGCTGCGGCGGCCCTGCGGGTTATCCTGGCAGCGACCTTCCTCCCCCTGTGGCAGCTTGGAGCCGCACCGCAGACTACGCCGTCAAACCCGAAGCTGATCGTGGTCATTGCGGTGGATCAGATGCTCCCTGACTATCTCTCCCGCTACCAGAGCTACTACACCGGCGGTCTCAAGTGGCTGTACGACAACGGCGTCGTTTTTGAAAACGCAGTGCAGAACCATGCAGTTACGGAAACAGCGCCCGGTTATTCAGCGATGCTTTCCGGCCTGAACCCGGGCCGTAACGGGATTGTCGCCAACCAGTGGTACGACCGCGCCCGCCAATCCTCGGTCTACTGCGTCGAGGACCTGACCACGGCCATCCTCCAGGACGCCAAGGCTGAAGGACGCTCCCCTCGAAACTTCAAAGCGACCACTCTGGGCGACTGGCTGAAAGACGCATCCCCGGCGTCGCGCGTTGTGGCACTCTCAGGCAAGGACCGCAGCGCTATACTCCTGGGGGGTCAGCGCGCCGATGAGGTGTACTGGTACAACAGCGCCAACGGCCGCCTGGTCACGAGCAACTACTACCAGCGGCAAATCTCCCCATGGGCGGATTCGTTCAACGGGAGGCGCATTGCCGCGTCTTATTTCGGAAAAACCTGGGCCTACCTGAAATCGAGCGGCCTGTACCGGTTGTTTGGCGAAGACAACGAGGCGGCAGAGGATGACTGGGATTCCACATTTCCGCACCAGATCGGACGCGGCCTGTTTGTCCCCAATGCCGCGTTTTATGCCTCCTTCACGGGCACTCCGTTTTTGGATGAACTGCTGCTGGCGGCAGCCCGGGAGGCCACTGCGGCCAACAAACTGGGGCAGCGCCGAGAAACCGACCTGCTCTGCCTCGCGTTGAGCGCCACCGACTACATTGGGCACCGGTACGGCCCCGGCAGCCATGAAATCGCCGACCAGCTCTTGCGCCTCGATGTAAGCCTTGGAGACTTCTTCGAGTTCCTTGACGAGCGGGTCGGCTTGAAAAACATCGCGATCGTCCTGACGTCCGATCACGGCGTGCTGCCCCTGCCGGAAACGCTGGCAGCACAGGGGGTCAAGGCTTCCCGCCTGGAAAAATCGGACCTGGTCTTTTTTCAGGGCCTGAATTCATATCTGGACGGGAAATTTGGCAGCCGTGAAAACTGGCTTGTGTTCTTCAGCGATTTCAACCTTTATCTGAATTATCCGGCCCTCCTCCGGCACAAGCTGCCCCGGCCGGACGCGGAAGCGGCCGTCAAGGAATACCTTCGCCAGAGCACAAAAGTGGCGGCAGTCTACAGCCGTTCAGACATGGAACTGGCGCTCAAGCGGCAAGATGAGGGCCTGGAACTGTTCCGCAATAATTTCAATCCTGACCTCAGTGGAGATGTCTTCGTCCAGTTTAGCGAGTTTCTACTGGCAACCGTGGAAAGAAGGGGAACTACGCACGGTTCTCCCTATCCGTACGACCGCCATGTACCGCTGGTCTTCTACGGGCCCGCATGGAAACACAAGAGTATTAGCGAGGAGGCCCGTGTCATCGACATCGCCCCCACGCTGGCGGAGATGCTGGGTCTATCAACTCCGAAAAAACTCGATGGAGTGAGCCGGCTGAAATGGCTGCAGTGAGGACGAGTGGGCGGAATGCGGAGTGTGGAGTGCGGAGTGCGAATGGGGATTTGCGGAAGGCGGAAAGCAGAAGGCGGAAGGCGGAAGGCAGGAAGGCAGAAGGCGGAAGGCAGAAGGCGGGAAGGCAGAAGGCGGAAGGCGGAAGGCCGATCGCCACGGCCCTCAGAAATCCGCAAATCCGCACTCCGCATTCTGCACTCCGCACTCCGCATTCCGCACTCCGCACTCCACATTCCGC
>JACQGG010000177.1 GCA_016199665.1 Acidobacteriota bacterium
ACAACGACCCACGTCCAGGTCGACGCCTCTGGAATAACTCCACGACTTATTCTGTCGGATCAGCTTGGTGAGCCGTGCAGCGGAACAATTTGCGAAAGTTCTTTTTGGGTGTCGTCTTCGTTTCTGCAGACGCAGGGCCTGGACGTGAGGCCTAGAACCTAATGGGAGTCCCCCCGGCTTGCCGGCCGATACTTACTCCTGATCGTGGGCGTGAGCGTGATCGTGGACGTGGGCGTGACCGTGAGCCAGCGTTGTGCAGGTGTGGAGGCGAGATCGAATACCAGAAACCCCCTACGTAAGTCCCTTGTTTTCAATACCCCTGTTTTGGTTTCGTAGGAGGCACTTCGGACCGGGGTGACGCGGTGGAAGTGGTGGAGGTGGAGTTGTTTAGGAATCGGCGATGAGGGATTGGCTGGGCAGGGTTGTCGAAAAGACGACGGTATGGAGTACGCGTTGGGTTCCAAGTGCGTTTGTTATCGCATGCCTGTTAACCCTTGTCATGTTTGCCATGGTCGTGCTGGTCGCGGGGAAGTCGCCGGTGGAAGCGCTGGGCTATTGGATGGAAGGCTTCTGGGAACTGCTTGTACTGGCAATGCAGTTCTCCCTGATCATGATCACCGGCTATATGGTCGCGGTGTCGCCCCCGGCCTCGAAAGCTCTGAAAGCAGTGGCGGGCATTCCCAAAACCGCACTGGGGACCGTCTGCCTTATGGGGCTGGTTTCCATGGCCCTTTCCTGGACTCACTGGGGACTCGGCCTGATCGGCGGGCCGATCTTTCTGCGATTCCTGATTCGCAGACATCCAGATGTCGATTACCGGCTATTGGCTGCTGCTGGATATGTCGGACCGGGCTGTACCTGGCACGCCGGGCTGGCGGGATCCGCCCCGTTGTTGGTGGCTACGCCAAAGCATTTTATGGAAGGTCAAATAGGCATCATTCCCATGTCGACCACCACATTTTCTGCCTTCAACCTTTGGCTTACCGTGGTGGTGGTGATTAGCGTCGTGAGCACACTTATCGCTCTGTACCCCAGGACGGCGACTGCCAATACCGAGGGACTGGAGCATGTTTTGGAAGGGACCGACGCCATCGCAAAACTGGAAAGCACCTCCGTCCGGAATAGCGCAGGCACGGTTTCGCCCGGGGCAGATCCGGCATTTTCTCTGGCCCGATTCCTGGAGTCCAGTTACCTGATCAATCTGGTTGTCGGATTGCTGGGCTTGGCAGGATTCATCATGTCGGTCATGCGCGGAAATTTTCAGATGTCCTTGAATGTCTTCAACAGTGCTTTTTTGTTTCTGGCGCTGTTGCTGCACCCCAATCCGGCAAGTTTTGGCCGCGCAGCAGCGCAGGGAACGGAGCTGCTGCATGGCATTATCATCCAGTTTCCTTTTTATGCGGGAATTTACGGTCTCATGCAACACTCCGGTCTTGCCGTAATCATTGGGAATTGGTTTGTCTCAATTGCCAGTGCCCAAACTTTTCCGCTCGTCGTCTATTGGTATTCTGGAATCCTCAATTACTTCATGCCTTCCGGGGGAGCCAAATGGGCGGTGGAAGCTCCGTATATTATTTCGGCAGGCAATGCTCTCGGAGTTCCGATTCAACAGGTGGTCCTGTCTTATGCCTGGGGTGACATGGCCACGGACCTCTTGCAGCCGTTCTGGGCCATCCCACTGCTCGCCGTTGCCAGGTTGGAGTTCAAGGACATCTTGGGCTACCTCGGGATCCTGTTTGTGGTCTATAGTTTCGTGGTCTCGATCGCGTTTGCGCTGATGCCTTTTGTCTGGTGATCCGGGGGTAAGATGACTATTGAACGGCTGCTCATGCGTGCGGCCGAGAAAGACCCGCAAAAAATCTATCTCTACTATGCCGACGACAAGGTTTGCTACGCGGCGTTTGCGGAAAACGTCAGCCGGGCCGCTGGAGCTTTTTGGGAGTTGGGCCTGCGCCGGGGAGACAAAGTCTGCCTCATGCTTCCTAACTGCTCCGAGTTTTTGTACGCGTGGCTCGGGCTGGCAAAGATTGGCGTCATCTCTGTCTTCGTCAATGCGGCCCTCAGAGGTGAAGAGATCAAATACATCGCCAACCATTCGCAGGCAAAAGCGATCGTTACCCGGTCGGAATTTCTTGAAACTTTCGACAGCATCAAAGCGGCATTACCCCGTGTCCGATATCCGGTGGTCTGTGCGGATCGATCGTGCTGCGGTGGAACTCTTTCGCTGGCCGAGCTTCTGCAAGGCGCCTCTGCTCGTTCCGGCTGGCCCCCGGTGAGACCGGAGGATATAGCCGCATTTATTTACACTTCTGGAACCACAGGTCCTCCCAAAGCAGTTATGCAAACTCACAGGACCTACTTTCTCACTGGAGAGGCTTTTCCGTACTGGCTGGGTCTAAACTCGGAAGACCGGCTGTTCTCCTGCCTACCGCTTTCTCATATCAATGCCCAGGCCTATTCGGCGATGGGGAGTCTGGCCGTCGGCGCAAGCCTAATCCTCGCCGACAAGTTCAGTGCGGCTCGGTTCTGGGAGCAGATAGAGAGGTACGGGGCGACTGAGTTCAACTTGATCGGCGCGATGCCGCTCTTCCTCCTCAAGCAGCCGGTCAAGCCGGCCGAGCGCAGACACTCAGCGCGGGTGGCCTATACGGCTCCCGCTTTGCCGGGACGCTTGCACGAGAAGTTCGAGGAAAGATTCGGCGTTACTCTCACGGTGGGTTATGGCATGAGTGAGAGTACGTTCGGTACCATCAATTCCGTGGATAAAACCAAGAGGGCAGTGGGCAGCATTGGATTGCCCCGCTCTCATGCGGACCCTCAATTCCCCAACGATTTGAGGATTGTCGACGATGAGAGACGTGAAGTGCCGACCGGGGAGGTCGGAGAAATCACCCTGAAAAACCCCACGGTGATGCAGGGCTACTACCGGGATCCGGAAGCGACCCAAGCCGCCCTGAGCAATGGGTGGCTTTTCACGGGCGATCTGGCCTACCGGGACAGCAGGGGTTTCCTGTACTTCGCCGGAAGAAAAAAGGACATGATTCGGCTGAAGGGAGAAAATATCTCCGCCTTTGAGGTCGAAAGCGTGATCGAACAGCATCCAGCGGTTCTGGAGTCGGCCGTGATTGCCATCCCTTCCGAGTTGGGCGAGGAGGCAATAAAAGCATTTGTCGTAGTCAAAAGCGGTCAGGAACTTTCGGCTCACGACATCCTGGAGTGGTGCAGCCAGCGCCTGGCAGGTTTCAAAGTGCCCGGCATTGTCGAGTTCAGAAACAGCTTGCCTAAAACATCTACGCTGAAAACAGCCAAACACCTGCTGCGAGAAGAAGCTCTTCGAGGGGAGGGGCAACGACGGCGGGGCAATCTTCCCCTGAGTTTGAAAGAACAACCCTAGGCACTCTTATTCTGGAGGACCCTGTGATTGACCACAACGGAAGAACTAAACGAGAAGTTCTGGTAATGGTTTTTGTTCTGGCCTTCGTGCCCTTTATGAATGCGGAAGCCCAGAATCGCATGCCGCCAATACCGGTTGACAAGATGACGGAGGAACAAAAGAAATCCGTTGCGGAATTTAAGACCGCCCGGGGGGCTGATTTATCCGGCCCGTTTTTTCCCCTTCTCAGGAGCCCGGAGGTCCTGAATCGAGTCAGGGCCATGGGCGATTATTTGCGCTTCAAGAGCCTTCTGCCTCCGAGGCTTAGTGAATTTGTCATCCTCATCACTGCGCGGCAGTGGACGCAGCAGTACGAGTGGAGCGCCCACTATGCGATTGCGATCAAGGCCGGTCTGAATCCGGACATTGCAAGGGCCGTCGCCGAAGGCCGGCGTCCGGAAAAAATGGCGGAAGACGAGGAAATCGTTTACGACTTCTGTACCGAGCTGCTCCGGAACCAAAGCGTCAGCGACGTGACCTATGCGCGGGCGGTTGCAAAGTTCGGGGAACCCGGCGTCATCGACACGGTTGGCATCGTGGGCTACTACACAGTCCTTGCCATGGTTCTGAACACGGCGCGCACGCCGGTGCCGGAGGGGATGACGCCGGCCCTGGCGCCGTTCCCCCACTAACCCAAGTTCGCCACAGAACCGCGCGCGTAAGCAAGCGGCGCGCTAACTCATTGAAATTCCCCGCCGCTCCGGTCGCGGTTCGGTGACGAACTGGGGCTAGCCCGGGCTAGTGCATGTAAAAGAAACAGGCGAAAATCGGGGGGCTGTCGATCACCTTGACTTCTCCATCCTTGCCTGCAATGAACTGAACGGGCACAGAAGGACTCTGGGGCGTCCAGGCGCTGACCTTGTTGTTCAGAGTGATCGTGCCCTCGCTGGGGGCATTTTCAGAAATCTTGAAAATGAGACTAGCCAAAGTACCGGCCGGAATCGAGCCGCCCGGCTTTGCGGATATGGTGATGCGCAACACCGAATTCTCAAAGTTTGCGTTGACCGCCTGACGGGTGGCGCTGACCTCAGCGCCTACCGCCTTGGCAGACGAGCCCGGTCTGGCTTCCCGAAACGCAAGGAGCTGGCCAGGGTAGGTGATCTCGCTTTCCGCTTTTGCGATCTGCACCCCTTCAGGGACTCTCAAGCTCAGCCTCAGGGTAATCTCGCTGCCCGGACTTTCCGTGTCAGAACTCAAGTCCAGGGCCAATCCTGAGGGCCCCTGGGCCGCGCTCTCCTTGCTGCCGCAGGCAAGCGCGGCAATCAAGATCACAACTGCACGCAGCCTGGGCTGGAAAACCTTGTTCATCTTCTGTCCCGGTCTCAAGGGCCCCAATATTCGCTAAGTGCCACGCTACGGACCAGGGCTGAAGCGCCCCGGCGGATTCCCGGAGAAGTCAGTCGTTGCAGGCGATTTCTGATACAACGGGACGCATGCTACACTGGCGGGCGTGAGGCCGTCAAGAATAACCCCAACTGTGCCAACTGTGAGGCGGGTTCTGCTCTTGCTAGCCTGCTGGGGACTGGCGGTGCTGTCGCACCCTGCCGGAATCCGCTCAAGTCCCGTTCGTCCCTATCAGGCGCCCGCGGATCAGGAAATCACAACTGAGGCAATTCGAGACATGAAGTTAAGGCTGGTGGAGCGCATCAACCAGGATCGCACCCGGATGGATCAGCCGCCGGTTAGTTTTCTTGGGGACCTCTCGCAACTGGCTGACGAGCACTGCCGTGAAATGCTGCAGTGGGACTATGTGAGCCACTGGAATCGCGCCGGCCTGAAACCCTACATGCGTTACTCTTCAGGGGGAATTACCGATCACACGGCCGAGAATATCGCCAGCCTCAAGGACACCAGCTTTCGCCCGGTAATGGGGCACATCTGGCAGGAGATGATCCGGCGTCATGAGAGCCTGCTCCATGAGCAGGCGCCCGATGATTTGCACCGCAAATCCATTTTGAACCCGCAGCACACGCACGTCGGCATCGGTTTGGCCTATGATGAGACGGGCATGACGTTGATCGAAGTATTCGCCGGCCGGTACCTGAGCGTTGCGCCGTTGCCCCGCCGCGCGAAGCTCTCCGAGAAAGTGAGTCTCAGGGCGAAAAGCGTGTCACGCGATTTCAAGCTTGAGGGAATTTCAATTTTCTACGACGAACTCCCCCGCCCGTACTCTGCCGGCGACCTGGCTGCCACTCACTCGTATGGGTTTCCGGATGCCGAGCGGATCCTGCGGCGGCGGCTGCCGTCTCCGTATGTTTACCAGGGAGGGGGCGCAGGGGAAATCCGTGTTGACCCGGATGAATCTTTTGTCTGCGAGATCGAATTCTTCAAAAAACAGCCGGGTGTTTATACCGTGGTCGTCTGGCTGAAAAAAGACGGGGCGGAGAACAAACCGTTCATGGCGACCGACATTAGCATTTTTGCGGGCTAGCCACACTAGTTTGACTTGACTCATGATCTTCCATTATTCTGTGCCTCTTTGTTGGTGTTTTTTACGAAATGAGACCTCGCATGGGCCTCCCGTGCAGTTAAGCAGGAGAATCGAGATGAGTCTTTACAGATGCTTGCCGGTTTTGGGATTGGCGTTCCTGGTATGGGGCGCTTTGGACTTTGCCGCCCACGCCGCGGACAATCCCGTGGTGGAGATGGACACGTCACTGGGCATGATCGTGGTGGAACTCGATCCGGAGAAGGCCCCCGAGAGCGTCAAGAATTTTCTGGCCTATGTCGACTCCGGCTTCTACAACGGCACTATTTTCCACCGCATCATTGCCACTTTCATGATTCAGGGAGGCGGGCTGACGCCCAACATGAATCGAAAGCCGACCGGGCCGCCGGTCAAGAACGAGGCCAACAATAAGCTCAGTAACAAGAGGGGAACCATCGCGATGGCCCGGACCATGGATATCAACAGTGCCACGTCCCAGTTTTTTATCAACGTCGTGGATAATACAGGCCTGGACTACCGGGGCGACACCCCGGAGGCCTATGGCTATGCCGTTTTTGGAAAGGTCACCGCCGGAATGGACATCGTCGACAAGATCAAGAGCGTCAAGACCGGCCCCAACGATGTTCCGGTGGAGACTGTCCTGATTAAATCCATTAAGCGGAAAGTCAAGAGCTGAGCAAGAGGTTGCCCAACTTGCTACGCCAAGGGCACAGAGCCTGCGCAGAGGCATTGTTCTCCGCGTATTCTCTGCGCCCTC
>JACQGG010000186.1 GCA_016199665.1 Acidobacteriota bacterium
GCCGTATACCCGGGGCCAAGCGCGCCCACCAGCGGCGCCTGGTCAATCCGTGTTCCGTCATTGCGCTTGAGCATGCGCGCGTCGATCAGAACATCGGGATGCAGCGCGGCGATAGAAGCCCCCTCTGGATCGACAATCACTGGAATGGCTTCATCGAACCGCCAGCGGGAAACTTCCTCCAGTCCGGCTCTGCGCCCTTCCACCTCTTCCACGCGGGCTGTTGTCTCAAACAGGGCTTCGGCGAATGAAACAGCGCGCCGGATGCAGCCGGGCTCGGGAAGTTCGGTCATGGCGACTCGAAATCCGGCAAGAAACAGCCGGCGTGCGGCGCCGCTGGCAATGTCGCCGGCGCCGCGAATGAGAACCAGAATCTTTTCGATTTCCATCAGAGCTCGGCCGGTCGGGTCGCCTGCAGCGAATGAAAAATGGAGAGGCACTCGCGATACTCTTCCGGCGTGTCCATGTCCTTCATCGTGTGGGGATTTTCGACCGGAACCGGACAGACCCACTGGCTGCGCGACTCCAGGACGGTTCTGGCCGGGGTGTCGGGAGCAAGCGCCAGGATCTTCCCGCGCAGGCAGAGGTCAAAGAGAATGGGGCGCCCTGGCTGATTTCGGAAGACCGGAACGAAGATTTTCTGGTTCCCACTGCGACACCGGTAGGCCCGGACCAGAGCGTCGATCTCACGGTGCGTGACCAAAGGATGATCGACGGGTAAATTGATGAACGCCCGGGTGCCGGGATTCAACGCGCGAAGCGCGCACTGCAGCGATCCGGTCTGTCCGGTACGGTAATCTTTGTTGATGACCACGGTGGCCCCGGTGAAACTGACGCGGCCAAGAATTTCGTCTCTTGCGTGTCCCAGGACGACCAGAATCGCATCCACTAGCGACCTGCGGCTTTCTTCAAGAAGAACAGAAAGGAGCGGGAGGCCGCAAAAATCAAGCAGGGGCTTAGGCTGCTGCATGCGGCTGGAGAAACCTGCCGCGAGGATAATCTGCGTGATCAGTGGAACTGGTCCTGGGTCCCTCATTGCAGCGATGTCCTGAACGCTCCGGTCGCCGGACCGATATTCTAGGGGCCCATCTGAGAATTAGCAACAGCCGGAGAAGCGCGTCAGTTGTCGCGGCGAGTGCCCGACTCGATCAACTGCCGCAGCACGCGCGCGCGGCCCGAACAACGAAGCTTTCGCAGAGCCTGCTTCTCAATCTGGCGGATTCTTTCGCGCGTGACCGAAAGCTTTTGTCCTACCTCCTCCAGCGTGCGCTCATCCCAGTTGCCGATGCCGAAACGCATGCGAATAACCTGCCGCTCGCGCTCGGTCAGTATCTGCAGCGCTGCTTCCGTCTTGTTTCGGAGGTCAACGTCCAGCATCTCCTCCACCGGAGAGTCCAAATCGGAGTCTGCGATAAAGTCAGCCAAATGGTTGTCTTCATCGCCGATTGGGGTTTCCAGGGAAATCGGTTCCTGGGCGATCCTGAGGCTCTTTTCCACTGCGGCGACGGGCAGTTCCAGCTTGGTCGCGATGTCCTGGGGAGTCGGCGCGCGCCCCAATTCCTGGACCAATGTACGAGAGGTCCGGATCACCTTGTTGATAGTGTCAGCCATGTGCACCGGGACTCGGATGGTGCGTGACTGGTCCGCGATGGCTCGAGTGATCGCCTGCCGGATCCACCATGTGGCATAGGTGCTGAACTTATAGCCACGGTGATAGTCAAACTTCTCCACTGCTTTCATCAGCCCGATATTGCCTTCCTGGATCAGATCCAGAAAGTGAAGGCCCGGATTGGTGTATTTCTTGGCGATGGAAACGACCAACCGCAGGTTGGCCTCCGCCAGCTCCTTCTTGGCGATCCCCGCTTCCAGTTCTCCGGTCTTGACCGCCGCCAGCGTGCGCTTCAGCTCCGTCGTGGATTGCATTAAAGCTGCCTCAATCTCCCTGATTTCCTGACGCAGTTTCCTAATACGAGCCGGGATTCCTGGATCGTCTGGCGCAACAGAATTTCGTTGGAGCTTGCGCAGCTTGAGCGCCTCCTGTTCCAGGAGCAGCAGGCGGCTGGCGGTGGACTTGAGCGTTCGGGCCAGTCCAAGCTGTGTGCCTGGAGCCAGACCCAGGGCGCGAATCTCCTGGGACATGGCGATACGGAGCCGGGCCAGCCGGTAGAGCAGCCTCTTTTCTCGCACCGACCCCTTTCTGAAGTTCTCAAGCCGTTTTTGAACTTGGATTGCCGTCTTTTCAAGTTCAGCAAGCTCTTGCAGGCGCCTCTGGGCGCGGCTGCGGTAGCTCTGCAAAAGCCGGTGGCTGGCTTCCTTTTCAGGGATGCTGATGAACTCGGCGAGTGCAATTTCGCCTCTTCCCAGCGCTTCTCCGATCCTCAGGACTTCCCGCACCACGACCGGGGAACGGGACAACGCCTTGAATGCCGCCTTCTGACCGCCCTCAATTCGGCGGGCCAGTTCGATTTCCCCTTGGCGGCTCAGCAGCGGAACGGCTCCCATTTCGCGCAGATAGATGCGTACCGGATCACTCAGAGGCGGCAATGCCGGTGAGTCCGGCCCTGACTCATCCCCTTCCAGCTCGTCATCACCCTCGGGCGGATCGCCCTCGTGACGCTCCCGAAAAGGGATATCTGAATCCGCGATTTCTCCCCCCGGCCCGAACCGGCCCAGGTTTGTGACGGCGGCATTCCCCAGGGGAGCGCCATAGGCCCTCATTGCGTCGATCTCACCGGCTGGGCCATAAGACCGTTTCTTGCCGAGGTCGATCATCTCGCCAACCTCACTACGCTTCACCGTTGACAATTCCATAACTCCTTACTGTTCCACAGTTGGTGGAACTTGCACTTGCCTTAACCCACGATCCTGCTACACATCTAGCCTCTCTTCTTCTTTGATGAAATCCGGGGAAAATGGTTTCTTTTTAATTTCAGAGGAGTGACAAGAGTATTGCGACCCGAAGGTGATCGTTGTCTTGAGTTAATATATTTATTATCAATAGGTTACAGTTAGAGCCACAGGTTACGGTGAGAGCCACGCGCCCCGTCGGCGAGCGGACCTCTCGCCGGACGGGCCAAGGACAGAAGGCAGAAGGCGGCGGCTGCTATCGGTACCGCGAGCGTGAGCGAGCGGCGGGGCCAATGTCGCAGTTCTCTCCAGAGTCTCGCCTTGGTGCCCCAGGGCCTCGGCGCATCGGCGCGGCCGGGGCCCCCCCCCCGGGGCCTCCTTATGTCGCGCATCGGTACCATGGGCGTCAAGCGAGCGTCGGGGTGTCTCCCAATGACTTCATCCGGCTCCCCTGCTCTTCCAGGACATAGTGAATCGCCTCCCGCACCTGAAGCTCCGTCCAAAGGTACTTCCTGCTCCCATGTCGAGCCCAGCGTCTCCTTCGAGCTAAATCCAGGACAAGCAACTCAGGTAAATAGCCGAGATGAGGCACTTCAAAGCGATTGACGAATCGTGTCACAGAGCCGCGGATTTCCCCATGCAGCCATGTGCCGTAACAGCGGATCGTAATGAGGTAGGCAAGCGGCTGGCAAGGGAACTCCACCATGATGGCACATAACTGCGCGATGTCTGGGATTGCGACCGAGACAACACAAGAGAGACCCCCCACATCGGCCCCGCCGGTCGGTGGCGGTACCGCGAGCGTCGAGCGAGCGGCGGGGCCCGTGTGGCAGATCGTCGCCGGTGCCGATGCGAGGCATGAGGATCTCGGCTCTGTCTGCCGGGCGACTGGCTGGTGCTCGGGATACTGATGGGCACATCTGCGGAGCTGTGCGGCGCCGGCCCCGCCGGCCGCTGACGCTCCCGGTACCGATGACAACGCGCAAAACCCCGCTGCAGCATCCTCGCCGCTCGCGGTGCCGATGACAACGCGGGAGACCCGGGCTGCAGCATCCTCGCTGCTCGCGGTACCGATGTTGGATCTGGGGGAGATTCCGCCCTAATTAGCTTCCTGAACGGCTGGCGCGACGCTGGAATTCTTCCATCTGTTCGCGCAGATGCCAGGGCATCGTGTGGTAAACATCTTCGAAGAGGGTCGCAACATCGGGCAATGGTTCGGCAAGAGCCTGGTTGGCCGCCTGCTGGACCTCCTGTCGCGCATCCTCTCGCGTTTTTTCCGCGAACTCGTCCGGCCAGCAGCCGCGCTCCCGCATTGCCTGCTCCAGCAGCACGATCGGATCCCGCTTCCTCCAGGCGCCGACTTCGGCTTCATCCCGATACATCCTCGGGTCATCGGAGGTTGAATGCGGCCCGAGGCGGTATGTTTGCGCCTCGATCAGCGTTGGGCCGGCGCCGCGGCGGGCCTTGTCGACGGCCCGGTCCGTGACTTCGTGGACGGCGAGCAGGTCGTTGCCGTCGACGATTTCTCCGTCAAAACCGTATGCCTGTGCCTTGACGGCAAAACTTTCCGAAGCGGTCTGCGTTCGAGCAGACACTGAAATCGCCCAACCATTGTTCTGAATAAAGAAAACAACCGGGACCTTCCAGACTCCTGCGAAATTCATCGCCACGTGAAAATCCCCCTGGGACGTCGCGCCCTCGCCGCCGTAGACGACGGTCACCCGGTCGTACTTGAGGATTTTCGCCGCCAGGGCGGCTCCCACCGCCTGCGGAAACTGGCTGCCCACCGGGGCCGAAATGCTTACCAGGTTGCGATCCCTGAAAGCGTATTGCGGGGGCAGGTTGTGTCCCTTGATTCGGTCCGCCTGGTTCGCGAACAAGTGATCGAATAGATCCTTCAGGCTGAGTCCCCGCAACAATGCAATTGCATACTCTCGATACGTGGGAAAGATCCAGTCCCGGTCCTCCAGGACATGAGCGCTTCCAATAATCGCCGCTTCCTGGCCTTCACAGCTTAAAAAAGAGTGAATGCGGCCCTGCCGCTGAAGAATCGTCGCGCGTTCGCCAAAAAGGCGAATCTTCACCATGAGGCGGTAAAGGTGCTGAAGCTGGGCATCAGCCAGCGGAGGGCGGCGCGGATCGTCTTCCTGCTTTGCAGTTTTTGCGGCCATTCCGTTGACTCCCGCGGCCGATTATCGCCGGCAGAGTGAACCAAAATACGCGATCTTGTCAAATACCTTGCATCGAAAAGTACCAGGCCTTTACTTCAGCGATCAGCCGCGTGCGCCGCAAAGAAGCTCAGTACGGTATCATTATATGCGCGCGGGTTTCCAACGTGCATTGCATGAGATGCGCCGGGAATGGTCACACACGAGGCATTCGGCAGAAGCCGGCGCAGGGCGGCGGTGACGACGTGAAACATCGGAGGGCTCCGCTCTCCGGTCAGCAGCAAAACCGGCATTTGGACTCGGCGGGCGTCCTCGCGGGTGAAGTCTGGAAAATGCCGGTGACTGGGAGTGACGGTCTCGGCGATCTGAGCGGCGATGTTGTCGAGCATTGCCCTGCGTCCCGCAGCCGGGAGCCCATCAAAGGCCCCGTCACCCATCACGGCATCCACAAACAACCGGACGCCTTTCTCGAAATCCCCCTGCTGCAGCGCCTCCCTGGAACGCTGCCAGGCTTCTTCCATGAAAGCCGCAAAGAGAACGGCGCCTTCCGAGGTTTCTTGAAGCAAGTGGAGGACGGGAGGTTCTCCCAGAACCAGTGTTCGCACCCGCTCCGGGCGCCGGGCGGCGAGAAACAGGGATGCGTATGCTCCATACGACGAGGCAACAACGTGGGCCGGGCCCGGGCTGAGATCGCCGATCAGCGCGGCAAGGTCATGCGCGTGCGCAATGGCTGAGTAGTCCGGCTTGCCGCGGGGACGTTCATTTGGATAGTGATAGCGCAGGCTGGGCGAAATGACGCGATAGGCTCTGGAAAAAAATCGGATTTGGGAATTCCAGGTGCGAAAATCGCTGAGGCTCCCATGAACAAAGAGCACGAGATCTCCCCGGCCGCGCTCCAGGTAGTGGAGTGTCACGCCGTTGATTGCAATGGTGCGGACTGAGTTGAGACCCCTCATCAGTGCCTGGATTTATGAATCCGATAACGTTATCGTATTTATGAATCAAAGTACTTAGTCTACTCTATTGATGTAGTGCGGAGCCTTCGGGTTTGGAGGGGGCGTATCTTCCTCCGCTTCGGCTGAAAGATTCCGGAAGTGCCTTGGGGATCAGAAAGCCCATGGCATGTTGGAGTTCCTGGTATGGTAAAGAATCTGGCGGTTATTGGGGCGTCAATTGTGGCGATCAGCGCGCTGTTTTACTATCTCAGCGTCTCGCCGGTTCGACATGAGTGTGAGATTGTTTTTGAATACAAGGGACACTCGGTGACCACGCGCGGGGCTGGAGCCACGCGTGAGGAGGCGATCCGCGCGGCGGTTACAGTGGCTTGCGGGCAAGTTTCCAACGGCATGGCCGAGTTGATCCAGTGCGAAAACACGCCCCCGAAATCGGAGACCTGCAAGTAAGCGGGCACAACCGGGCGCGGACCTGTCAACGGCCGAGGGCCTACTCGCCGACGCGCGCCGCCCAGGCTTTTCGTATCGTCTTGGGACGAAATATTTTCGAACGCCGAATTTGGAATGGCTATTGCTTTTTGAAGAAGATGAGAGGGGCAAGAAGGTCTCGAACTTTCGCGTTCTTTGCGTCCTGCGCGTTTCAACGCGCAATGGTGGCCAGGCGCCTGTGGCTCGCTTTCTTCTGGATGGCGCCGGCGCTGGCGCAGGTTGTCCCCGATCATTACATCGTTGAGCTGGCGGGTTCGCCTGCAGCAGCGTCGATGTCGCCTCTGCTGGAAGCAGATGCCGGAGTCGTGTCGGCACGCCGGGCTGAAATCCGCGCCCGGCAGCGGACTCTTCGGCAAGAGTTGGAACGGCGGGAAGCGGAGGTGCTCGAACAGGTCGACATCGTCGCCAACGCGCTGGTTGTGCGCCTGCCCGATGCTAAAGCTTCATTGCTGGCTTCTGTTCCCGGGGTGCTTCGAGTGCACCGGGTGCATGAAGTCAGGATGCTGCTGGACCATGCCTTGCCGCTGCATAAGGTTCCTGAGGCGTGGGCGCAGGCGGGCGGGATTGACCGCGCCGGGGCCGGCGTCAAGATTGGCATCATCGATACCGGCATCGATCAGAGCCACCCCGGCTTTCAGGATGAGTCGCTGCAGGTCCCGGAGGGCTTTCCCCGCGTCAATCAGGACTCGGACCTCGGGTTCACCAACCGGAAGATCATCGTAGCTCGGAGCTACGGACCGTTGTTCAACCGAAGAGATCAGACACCGGCGCAGGATCACGCAGGGCATGGAACCGCCGTCGCCATGACGGCGGCCGGGGTTCCCAATTCAGGTCCCAGGGCCGTCATCACTGGAGTCGCTCCACGGGCCTACCTGGGCAACTATAAGATAACCTCCGGCGCGAGCACTTCCTCGCGTGACGATGTAATCCTCAAGGCGATCGATGATGCGGTGGCCGATGGAATGGACGTTATTAATCTAAGTTTCGGGCATGTCCTGGCAAGCCGGCCTACCGATGACATTCTCAACGGAGCCATTGAAAACGCAAGCGCGGCCGGCGTCTTGGTGGTCGTATCGGCGGGGAATGCAGGCGGAGACCCCAACACGATCACATCGCCCGGAACATCCAATGCCGCAATTACGGTTGGAGCTTCTTCCAATGATCGGGTTTTCGCCAGTTCGGTAGCCGTAGACGGACTCCCTCTGTTTCTCGCATTGCCGGGCACGGGCCCCAACTCGCTCGACTCCATCTCAGGGCCGCTGGCCGACGTCGCCACACTGGATCAGTCAGGCCTGGCCTGTCAGGATCTCCCGGCGGAAAGTCTGGCAGGCCGCATCGCGCTTATTTTTCGCGGCGAATGTCTTTTCGAGATAAAACTGAACAATGCGCAAAGCGCAGGCGCGCGGGCGGCCCTGGTTTACACCGACGCTGCCCGGCCGGACCCGGTGATCATGAGCGTGGGCCGAGCCGCTCTTCCCGCCAGCATGGTGAGCCACAGCGACGGCCTCAGGATTAAGGAGCAGTTGGGATCGAACCCGTTGCTTGTCGCCACGCTTCAATTCACCTTGGGACCTTTTCCCGTGGATCCAAACCGCCTCGCGGGCTTTAGCAGCCGGGGGCCAAATTCCGACCATGCGATCAAGCCGGACCTGGTAGCGGTGGGCACTTCCATCTATACGGCCACGCAGAGAGTGGACCGGAATTCTGAAGAGTTTGACGAAACCGGATATGTTAATTTCAGCGGCACCAGTTTTTCCGCGCCGCTGGTGGCAGGCGCCGCCGCAGTGCTTAAGAGCGCAAGACCGGGATTGACCCCCGAGCAGTATCGATCCCTGCTGGTTAACAGCGCGGCACCGCTGTTACTGGGCGGGTCGGTGGCCGCTTCTCCCCAGCAGGCCGGCGCAGGAGTATTGAATCTGGCTGCCGCCCTGGAGAACAACGTGGCTGCCTCGCCGAGTTCCCTCAGCCTGGGCGCGGGCAGCGGGGCGCCGGACATCTCCAGGGACCTTGTCCTCTCCAATGTAGGTGCGGTGTCGGATACATTCTCGATTTCTCTGGTTCCGCAGCAGGGTCCTGCGCCCGCGGTTTCATCCGGCACGGTTCAGATCGAAACCGGCCGTTCGCAGACCGTCGCCGTCCGTCTCTCGGCTGCCGGCCTGGACCCGGGCGAGGTCCGGGGCTTTGTGTGGGTTCAGGGAAGCAACAGTCCGACCGATGCCCGCATCCCTTACTGGTATGCCGTGCCGTCGACGGTTCCTCGCTTTATCACGATTTTGGCCGCTCCCAGTACGGGCGCTTCCAGTCTTCCTTTGCGTGAGGCGATTGTTTTTCGCATCAGTGATGCCTCAGGGCTCGCCCTGGCCGATCCCCAGTTCACGGTGACGGTTGCTTCGGGCGGAGGGGAAGTTCTGGATGTGACATCTATGGACTCGGAAATTCCGGGAGCTCATGGAGTCACTGTCCGGCTGGGGCAGGGGAACAATGTCTTTCGCATCCAAGCCGGCAGCCTGCAAAGGGACGTTCCCATCCAGGGCGATTCGACACCCTGATGGGGATGCGTTGACCGGATTTTCAAGGAGCAGCAGATCCCGGAAGGTGATATGAAGGGTCCCGCCATGACCTTTGTCGACTGCAGGGCTTGAATCTGGAGGTACTCTGGTGGAAACGAAACATGTTCGGGTCGATGCCATCCTGAAGAACAAGGGGCGCGAGGTCTGGTCGGTGGCGCCGGACACGCTGGTATACGATGCGGTCAAGATGATGTCGGACAAGAACATCGGGGCCACTCTGGTGATGTCCGGCGACAGGCTGGTGGGCATCCTTTCCGAGCGGGATTATGCCCGCAAGGTGCTGCTCCGGGGGCAGTCGGAGCGGCAGACTCGCGTCAGGGAAATAATGACGGCGCCGGTGATCACCGTGAGTCCCCTCTGCAGCGTCGACGAGTGTATGAGGATCATCACTGCCAATCGGATCCGCCATCTTCCCGTCGTAGACAATGACAAAGTGGTGGGGGTCATCTCCATTGGCGACCTCGTGAACTGGATCATCTCGACTCAAGAGGCAACCATCCAGCACCTCCAAGGTTACATCACCGGCCAGTATCCGGGATGAGGGGGAAAAGATCTTGCAAGGCAGAGTTCACCAGATAAATTTGAAGGCGAAAAAAGAGAGGGAGCGCGGAATACCGAAGTTGCCCGTGCCGTCTGTATTCTTCAGCAGGGAAGGCGCAGAGGGGGACTTCAATCGGTGGCGTCATGAAGGCGACGGTGGAAACCCGAACAAGGCGCTGCTTCTGCTCCCCTTGGAAACGATCCGGCAGTTGAACCAGGAGGGTTGGCCTGTCCAGCCGGGAGACCTGGGGGAAAACCTGACGACGGAGGGTCTTGCTTATGCCCAGTTCGAGGTGGGGCGCCGGTATGGTGTGGGGGAACGGCTTCAGATCGAGATTTCCAGGGCTTGTGATCCCTGTCGCAACCTGTGCGTGCTGCCATATGTTGGAAGCGAGCGGGGCCCGTCATTTATTCGAACTTTGACGGGCCGGCGGGGCTGGTACGCCCGGGTGCTGGAGTCGGGCCAGGTCGCGGTCGGGGACATTATTCGAGGGCTGGAATAGCAGAAAGCGGAAGGCGGAAAGCGGAAGGCGGAAAGCGGAAACACCATACGAACCGGCCAAGCAAGTCCGTCGTGTCAATGCCATCCCCAACTGGTCACTTGTCACCACGGGCCGGTGCGCTTGTTAGCCC
>JACQGG010000178.1 GCA_016199665.1 Acidobacteriota bacterium
CCCGCATTTACCCTGGCGGTCAACGGTTCCGGATTTGTCAGCGGGTCGGTGGTCCGATGGAACGGAGCGGCGCGAACCACAAGTTTCATCAACGCCAATCGGCTGACGGCGAGCATTGCGGCCGCCGATGTGGCTGCGGCCGGGAGTGCGACGGTGACCGTCTTTAATCCGGCGCCCGGTGGGGGCACGTCCAACGGCCGAAGTTTCACCATCACCGCGCCCAGCAATCCTCTTGTCGGAGATTGGGAAGGAACCTATACGGTCACTCCGACTCAATTCTGCCGCGGGACCTACCGGTGGACGGCGTCCTTTCAGGTTTCCAACGGAGTGATCTCGGGTTCTTGGATTGATACGTTCAACAACGTGCAGGTTTCCTTTCGAGGAACGTTTGACGGAACGACGGCGCGCTGGTCTGTGCAAATCCCGGGTGACCCGGGCACCATCGACCTGGTGACTACCGAGCTCACGTCGTCGCTGATCGAAGGCACCTTTACGGCGCCGAACTGTACCGGCGGTTCGGCCAGAATCGGCGGAACGTTCCAAGGAAACAAGAGGTGATGTCCTGGCAGTCCGTGATAAAAGTCGCTGACAGAGCAACAACCATCCTGCCGTCTCGACCTCTGGATTCCCTCTTGGCTCGCTAATCTTGGACAGGCGTGTCGTGGAGGTAACCGTAGTCGACCTTTAATCAACCGCCGCGTATCAAGAGTACAGCCGCGCCACCGGGCTACTTCTTGTACAATGCGCCTGCGATTGCTCCGGTAATCACGGCCCAGATGATGCCGTAGACGACCCAGATCCAGCCCAGAGCGTAGGGAAAACCGACGAACAGGAGATTGGCGAATATCCAGGTAGGGAAGTTCACCAGGATCCCGGCGTACAACCCGTACGTTGCGCCGGCTGTTACCCCCCCGCCAAAACTGCTGTAGACTCGGTCATAGACCCAGACCAGCACCAGGACTGCGACAAAATCTCCAAAGACCAGCCACGCAACCGGCGTATCCTGCCGGAACAAACTTGGCAGGCTTGAGTAATAGCCGGCCAGAATTTGCTCGTGTACCACAAAATCCAGCGCGTTGGCGACGATTCCGCCAACGATTGTGGCGAGCAGCAATTTCTTGACGTTCACGAGATCACCTCCTTGAAAGGTTTTGTTATCCTCGGCCCTCCTCTATTGCAATGCAACGCAGAGGACAACAGCGCCATCCTCGTGGTTTAACCGCAATTTTGCTTGACAAGAATCCGGGAAGTCAACATCTGTTATCAGATTTTTCTTGAGGGGAAAGAGAGGGGAAAGGGGAGTGTCGTCCCAGTCGAAGCGGAATCGGCAGCGGGTTGCGGGTGTTGTTGTCATACCTGAAAGTAGGAAATGGTTAGATTATCTGGTAAGATTAGATTATGAAGATGAAGCGCCAGATTGGTTCCAGGGGGCAGATCGTCCTGCCCAAGGACATTCGGGACCACTTTAGCATCAAGCCAGGCACCAAGGTGAGTTTTGAGGTTCGGAGAAACGAAATTGTGATAAAGCCCGAGAAGCTGGGGGAGGAGTTTGTCGACTACTTCTGCAGCACATCTGCGAAACTGAAAAAAGGAGCTAGCGTTCGGGCAATTAAGAAGCTTCTCGAAGAAGGATATGATCTACGTTGACTCAAATGTTTTCATTCTCTCCTTTTTGTCCGAGGATGAGAACGCCCGCCGCTGCCGCTCTATTCTCAGCAGGATTGCCGGCAATAGGATCGCCGCGTTCACGTCTTTCCTTACCTGGGACGAGATTGTGTTTTAGATCAATCGCCAGACTGCGTACCCGGCGCTGCAGCCAGAGTCCCTCTTGGCCATGCTGCAGGCAGTTCGCCCTCCTGTCGCCCGTTCGTGGCCGGTATTCTTGCATCAGAAAATCGTCTATCATGTTCCCTTGGTTTTCCGAAATTTCGGGGGTGTGCCATGAAGCAGACCAGGTCATGGATAGTCTTCTCAGTTATTTGTATGGGTTGCGTAGGCCGCGCAGTACAAGGACAAGAAGCGAGCGTGCCACGCTTGGTAACCGGAATTCGGCGCGATGCTTTCGCCAATGCCAACCGGATCCCTGTCGAAGCGTTCAAGCCGGATACAGAGCGCGGCTATTACCTGCATCCGGCGGCCTTCGGCCAGCCGGAAACAAAGGGAGTGGAGCGGTCCGGACGCCTGGCAACCGGCAACTAACAGTGACCGAAGTCAATACCGATTTTGCCGAGACAAGATCCATGGTTCAATTTCTTTTTGTGATCTGCTGGCTTTTTGCGGCCGCCGAAGCGGTCGCCCAGGACAAGCTGGAAGCGTTCAAAGGTCGCCCCGTGCTGACTGCGGTCCGCCTGGAGGAGAACGAATCCATCAATGTTGACGGCAACCAGGACGAGTCGGCCTGGCAGCGGGCCAAGCCGGCGGCCGATTTTCGGCAGATGGACCCGGCCAACGGTGAAGCTGCCACCGAGCGAACCGAAGTGCGCATTTTGTTTGACCGCCGCCGCCTGTACCTGAGCGTGCTCTGCCTTGATTCTGAACCGGACAAGCTGATGGGGAACACCCTGCAAAGGGATCAGCCGCTCAACCCCGGCGACCGCTTTATGTGGTCGTTTGACACATTCCTAAACCAGCGCGGGGGCTACTTTTTTGAAATCAATCCCAGCGGGGCCATGGGCGACGGCCTGATTGTGCCGGCGGAGAACACGGGCGGGCTGGGAGCCGGGCTCAATAAGGCGTGGGACGGAATCTGGGTGGCTCGGGTCCGCAGGAGCCGGCTGGGGTGGTCGGCCGAGATCGAGATTCCGTTTGCGAGCCTCAATTTTGATTCCCATGCGCCGGCCTGGGGCGCCAATTTCCAGCGCACCGTGCGTCGCAAGGATGAAGAGAGCCTGTGGACGGGCTGGGCCCGCAATCAGGGCGTGAGGAAGATGTCCAACGCCGGACTTATTGTGGGCATCACCGAGGTCAGCCAGGGAGTTGGACTGGATGTGAAGCCCTACCTGGTGGGAAGCTTCGCCGAGTCTCCCGGCCGCGGCGTCTCTTCCAAGCTCAGCGGCGATGCGGGAATAGACTTTTTTTACAGCCTGACCCCTCAATTGAAGTCCGCCTTCACAATCAATACGGATTTTGCCGAGACGGAAGTAGACCAGCGGCGCGTGAACTTGACCCGTTTCCCGCTGTTCTTCCCTGAGAAGAGAGAATTCTTTATTGACGGGCTCACTTTTTTTGATTTTTCGCGAGAGCCCGACAATTCGGTGGTTCCATTTTTCAGCCGCAGAATCGGCCTGGATGAAAACGGCCAGCCGCAAAAGATCGATTACGGCATCAAAATGACGGGCCAGGCCGGCAGGATGGACGTTGGTCTGCTGCAGGTGCGCACTGCTTCAAGCAAGAATCTGCCGGGCGAAGACTTCACGGTGCTGCGCGGCAGGCAACGCTTCTTGCGCCAATCCTACCTGGGTGGGATTTACACGCGCCGCGATGCGCGCAGCCGCCTCCAGGCGCCGGCCCAGCAAACCCTTGGAGCTGATTTCCTGCTGGCGACTTCCCGCCTTCGGGGGTCCCAGAATCTTGAATTCAGCGGCTTCCTGGTCCGCAACACGGACCCCCTGGATCGAGAGGGAGGCGCTGCCTGGGGCTTGCGCCTGGATTACCCGAATGACTTATGGAGCGGGCGAATTGCATTCCGGGAATTGCAGGAACATTTCGCGCCGGCGGTTGGTTTTACCGAGCGCAACAGTTACCGGCGCCTCAATCCCGTGCTGGCCTTTTCACCCCGGCCGAAGAACCATCCCTGGATCCGCCGCTTTTCATTCCAGAACAATCTCGAGCTGTTCTACGACCTGGACAACCGGCTGATCACACGGAAGCTGGACTTGACCCTCCTTGACTTGACGACCCAGTCGCTTGACAACATTCAGTTCCACGTGGCCCCAACCGGGGAATATCTGGATCGGAACTTCACGGTGCGATCCGGACCGAGCAGCGGCATCACCCTCTTGCGCGGAAATGAATACCAGTTTACCCGCTACTGGATTCAGGGAACCACGACCAACCGCAGGCTGCTGGCGCCATCTTTTCTCTTGGGGCGCGGCACATTTTACTCGGGCCATCGCCGCGAGTTCTCATTGGGGATGGGCGTTCGTCCCCGGCCGGGAATGCTCTTTGAGCTCAATGGCGAATGGAACCGCATCGAACTCAAGGAGGGAAAGTTCTCAACCCGCCTTCTGCGCGCGACCGCGTACAACCAGTTCAGCCCCTGGATCTCCGTGGTCAACTACCTCCAGTACGATTCGGTGAGCCGCGTTCTGGGCTGGCAGTCACGGTTCCGCTGGATTCTCCGCCCGGGCAACGACGTCTACCTTGTTTACCAGCACAACTGGCTGGACGCAATTGAGCGGCTGTCGGCGCTGGACCGGAGCTTCGCCACCAAGATCACCTACACCCATCGTTTCTAGCATCCGTCAGTAGGGGTTCAGGGCATGGTCTCGTGCCCTGCGAAGTCTCTTGAAGAGGAAGGAAACTCCGATGCTGAAAACGTACAGGGCCACCATGGGAAGAGCAAACACGAATAAATTGATGACATCCCCCGTGGGAGAAATGACGGCGGCGAGCATGAAGATGATCAGGAGGGCGTACTTGAAATTGCGCATCAGAAACCGGGGCGTGACGATGCCGAAGAGAGAAAGAAACCCGATCAATATGGGGAGTTGGAAGATGACTCCCATTCCAACCATGATCAATGTGGCAAAGTTGAAGAACTCCGTGGCGGTGATCAAAGGGCGCAATTCCGGGTTGAAATTGATCAAGAACTCGAGCGCCCGCGGGAGAGCGATGTAGTAGGCGAAGATCCCGCCGGTGAGGAACAAAGTCGTGGAGGCAAGAAGAAAGGGAAGCGCGTAGTTCTTCTCGTGCCGGTAGAGGCCGGGAGAAATGAACAGCCAGAGCTGCCATAGAACAAAGGGGGAAGCGAGAAAAATCCCCGCCAGCAGTGAAACCTTCATCGAAATCCCAAACCCTTCGGTGGGCGTGGTGTAGAAAAGGTCCTTCTGGCCTGCCGGCAGTACCTGCCGGATGGGCGCGGCGATGAAATGGAAGATTTGGATGTTGAAGAAGAAGCAGACAAAGAATGCCACCCCCAGGGCGACAAGAGCGTAAATGATGCGGGTGCGAAGCTCTTCCAGATGTTGCAGAAAAGACATCTTGTCAGAGGCTTCTTCCTCCGGCGGAGGAATTTCAGGACCTTCAAGTTTGTCACTTGTCATCAGCGATTCAGTTTAGAGTAGCGCGCCGATGGCAGTCAAATTCGGCTTCTGCCTTCCGCCCCAAAGTTTCCCAGGCTTCCCCCCCGGTGAAATGCTATACTGCGTCAGTGGTTAAAACCCCGAAACGAGGTATCTGTGCGACATAAACTTTCTATCTTCCTGCTGCTCACTATCCTGCTGGCCGCTTCATTTGGCGGCTTCGTCGGCGACCGCGTCAGCGCCGGCGGCCCGCTGGGAGATGCTTCCGAGCAGCTTAGGAACTTTACCCGGGTGCTGCAGTTGGTATCGGATAATTACGCCCGCTCGGTGGATTCCGAGGAGCTGGTTGAAAGCGCGATTCGCGGAATGCTTCATACCCTGGACCCGCATTCCTCGTACTTTGACACGCGCGACTACAATCGCCTGCAGGAGGAACAGCAGGGCAAGTACTACGGGCTCGGGATCACCATCCGTGCATCCAGTCCCGGCTCTGGCCGGGTCGTCGTTGTTGAGCCGCCCGCTCCTGGAACGCCGGCGCAGAAGGCGGGCCTGCGCGCGGGAGACGTGATCACCCGAGTCCGGCGCGAGCCGATTGATGAATGGGAAATGGAGGAAGTGATCAGCAATCTGAAAGGGCCCAAGGGATCGAAGGTCGATATTACCATTGAGCGGCCCGGCGTTGACACTCCGATGGAAGTAGTCGTCGAACGCGACGAGATTCCCATGTACGCGATTCAGGACGCTTTCCTGATCCGTCCCCAGGTCGGATACATCAAGGTCAATCGATTTGCCGACAGCACGTCCGACGAGCTGGAGGGCGCCGTGAAAAAGATGGATCCTGCTTCGCTGGAAGGTTTGATCTTGGATCTGCGGGGCAACCCGGGGGGAGCGCTCAACCAGGCGATTCGCGTCACCGATCAGTTTCTGAAAAAGGGGGAGGTGATCGTCAGCACGCGGAATCGCCGTGGAAAGGAGAACGAGTATAAGGCGCCCAATGGTTCTTCCTATCGCTACCCGATGGTCGTGCTGATTGACCGGTACAGCGCCAGCGCTTCGGAAATCGTATCGGGCGCGCTGCAGGATCACGATCGGGCCCTGATTGTGGGGGAGACGTCGTTTGGAAAGGCGCTGGTTCAGACGATCTACTCTCTGGGCGATCGCAAGGGCCTGGCGCTGACCACAGGCCGCTATTACACTCCCAGCGACCGGCTTATCCAGCGGGACTATTCCGGCGGCTTTTACGAGTATTACTACAATCGCAAGCCCGCCGAGGAGGATAAGCCGACCGGCGAGGTCCGGCTGACGGACTCGGGGCGCAAGGTCTACGGTGGCGGCGGGATCGCTCCGGACGTGAAGTTGAGCGCGGAGGCCAACAAGTTTCAGGCCATGTTGAATGCCCGCGATGTGTTTTTCAGCTACGCCCACAAACTCATCAGCGGGGAGGTTGCCGCCGCGCCCAACTTCAAACTTCCCGTGCACGCGGGCGACATGCCGGAGAGTGAACGAAAAGAACGAATGGGATCGCTGGTCATTTCTGATGCCATCCTCTCGGATTTCAGAGAATTCCTGAAGAGCAAGTCGGTGATTTTTTCTGAAGAAGACTTGGAGCATAATGCAGAATTTATCAGGCGTCGGCTCAAGAAAGAGGTCTTTGACTCCTTCTTTGGCGCGCGTGAGGGTTACAAAGTGGCGATTGAAGGGGACGAGCAGGTTCAGAAAGCGATCGAGCTGCTGCCGGAGGCTAAGGCGTTGCTGCAACGTTCTGAGAAGCCCGACAAGAATATGGTTGCATCCGGCGCGCGCGCCCATTACAATTAACCCCGCTGTTCGAAGGGCAAAGAGGAAGCCCACCAGTCCTCGAAAACCTTGCCCTTCCTTCTGTCTGTTTCTTGCATGAAGAAAACTCTTGCTTTGCTGGCGCTGGGATTGCTTTTGTCGGGCTGTGCCGCCTCGCCCCGGAGGCTGACGCCGAAAATAGCGGCGCCGCGAATTCTGCCGGTGGTGGCGGCGATTTCAGAGCCTGCGGCTGAAAGCACCGCGCCCCCTGCGGAACTGCCGTCGCGGGTCAGTTCTCCCAAGCCGGAAGATCCCAATGTCAAATTGATTGAGGAGTTAATGGACCGCGCCTCCTCTCTGTTTGATGAGGGGGAGCGGCGTCTGCGTCTGGGCCAGATCGATGAAGGCAAGCGGCTGCTGCGTCAGGCGGCGGATTTGATTGCGGGCTCCCCTTTTTCCAGATTCCAGTATCCGCAGCTGGCGGTCTTTGATTTGAATCTCCAGCGCAGCGTCACCGCGCTGGAAGCCGATTTCTGGGAGGAGCCGGAGGGGCCCTCGGTCTCTGCGGCTGAAGACAAATCGGAGCAGCAACTGGAACCGGCGGCGGTGGACGCGCTCCCCGACATCAATCTGTTCCAGGCGACGGTTGACCCGTCGCTGGTATCTCTGGTGACCGAGCACGTGCGAAATTCGCAGTTCGCGATTCCTGTTGTCTTTCATGACCGTGTGTTTCGCATGCTGGAGTACTACCAGACACGCTTGCGCGGCATCATGGAACACGGCCTTGCGCAATCGGGCAAGTATCTGCCTCTGTTCCGCAGCGTTTTCGAAGAGGAAGGTGTCCCAGTGGAGCTGGTCCACGTGGCCCAGGTGGAGAGCCTTTATCAGCCGCTGGCTTATTCGCGGGCGCGTGCGAAGGGGATCTGGCAATTCACCCGTCCGGCGGCCAAGGATTATCTGTTGAAGATGACGCGGTGGGTGGACGAAAGGTCCGACATTGAGAAATCCACGCGCGCGGCGGCCCGCTACCTGAAGGAACTGTACGGCAAATTTGGGGACTGGCACATTGCGCTGGCCGCCTACAACTGCGGTCCTGGCCGGCTGGAGCGGCTCCAGGCGCGTCATGGATCGCTCACTTACTGGGAGATGGCCGATCGCGGGCTCCTACCGGCTGAAACGGCCAACTATGTCCCCAGCGTTCTGGCAACCCTTCTCATCGCGAATAATCCGCAGCGCTACGGCTTCCAGGCCGGGTATGCCCAGCCGCTGGAATTCGAGAAAGTCGGTGTGGGCCGTTCCGTGCGGTTGTCCAGCATTGCAAGCGCGCTGGGAGTGGAGCTGCAGACATTGAAGGAATTGAATCCCGAGCTGACGCGCATGGTCACTCCGCGCGACTATGCGGACTACCAGCTCAAGGTGCCCTTGGGGGTCGCGCAGGAGCTGACGGAAGAGCTTGCGCTCCTGCCGGACGCGTCCGCCAGCGCTTCGCGACGCTACCGCGTTGGCCGGGGAGATACGCTGGCCGGCGTAGCGCGAAAACTTGGCGTTCCGGCGGCCGCATTGGCCCGGGCGAACAAGCTCGCTGTAAAGGCGCCGCTGAAACAGAACATGGTTTTGACTGTTCCGGCTAACGAAGTGGAACCGGTCCCCCTTCCCCGGCGCGCCCTCGCCGCTCGATATCGAGTGCGGAGGGGCGACACATTGACAGGAATCTCGCGCAAAACGGGCGCCGGTATTTCCCGGCTCAAGGAATTGAATGGTTTGGACGCCCGGTCGGTGCTTCGCGTGGGACAGGTTTTGGTGATGTCGCCCGCCAAGTCAACTGCAACGGCGG
>JACQGG010000179.1 GCA_016199665.1 Acidobacteriota bacterium
AAGATCGATGGAAGCTCATCGTTCCCCGCCGCTTGCTTCCGCGCGCGGTTCCGTGACGAACTTGGGCTAGTTCCGGCTCGGATCTTTCGGCGACAGGTGCTGAAACCTCCTAAGAATGCGCTGTTCTTGGATCTGCGTCTGGAGAAACCGGGCAATCTGGCGTCCTCGCTGCTCCAGGTCATCCAGCTCCAGCAGTTGCTGCTTGTGCGATGCGGGAAAACCCAGATGCGCCGCCAGTGAGTTGACCAGGGCGTCAAAGTCCAGTTCCTGCAGGCCGGAAAAATCAGGCTCGGACGTGGAGCGAAGCGCGAAATACTCGGTGGCGAGCGCAAGAATTTTCCGCCGCTGCTGCAAGGTTTCCGTCGCGTCATTCGGGGGCGCCTTCTCCGGAAGCGGGACGGCGCCGATGGTTCGGTACGGAGTCTCGTGAAACACTTTCAGGATGCGAATCTTCTGTTCGCCCACCAGCACTAGGTTGAATTTGCCGTCTTCCAGTTCTTCAAAGTCGCCGATCACGCCCACGCAGCATATTTCATGCACGGGTGGGTTGCCGTAGTAATCCTGCTCCCATCCCGGCTGCAACAGCCCGATGGCGATTCTCCGGTCGCTGCTGAGGGCATCGCGCATCAACTGACGATAGCGAGGTTCGAAGATGTGTAACGGGAGATTGGTCTTCGGGAAGAACACCACGTTCGGCAGTGGAAAAAGCGGAGCGCTGATCAGTTCCATGCCTGGAAATTGTAAAACAAAAGCGCCGCAGACGATAGGGAAGGAATTGCTCGCCAAGGGCATGGAACGGGTGTTGCAAGATTACTCACTGCGAGCGCAGTCCGGCATTCATGTTTGGGGCTGAATTGTGGCATGCAGTTTTCCTGGCCGTCTACGTGACGAGCTGACACGCATGTCCCCCTCCGATAGAGCCTTCTATAAGCGGCGTGGAGTTCAAATTATCGCGGTTGCGGCAGGGCAAAGACGTAAATCGCATTGTGGCCGCGGGGAGGCTTGAGTTCGGGGACCAGTTGCAGGGGAATGCCGGTGCCGGAAACGCCGTCTCCGGTCAGTACCGCGACATACTGCCTTCCGTTGACCGAGTAAGTGATGGTGCTGTTTTGGATAATACCTCCGACAATTGTTTCCCAGAGAATCTTTCCGGTGTCCGCATCGAAGGCTCTGAATCTTCGATTCATATCTCCCCAGAAAATCAAATCTCCGGCTGTCGCCAGCATGGCGCCGTTGCCGGGAAATCGGGCCGTATAAATCCGCTGGGTCTGACCGGTGGCCATGTTTACTTTCGCGATTCCGGCAAAGGCGCTGGGATCAGAACCGGGACGGGGGATCGGAGTCCGGTGATCCCCCTGCACGTTCTTCATATCGGCAACTGTATCGGCGCACCCGTCATGGTAAGGAATGTAAAGGGCGTTCTTGCCCGGATAGTAGGCCATCGGCCAGTAACTCTTGGTGTTGTTGTAGCAGATAATTTGTTTGTCGCCGTCCTTTTTTAGAACCAGGTCCCAATTGAGATAAGTTTTGCCGGTTTCCACGTCGATGTGGGAAACAGTGAAATACGGCGTGTCGAAGGGGAAGGGTGTGGCCCAGAGAAACTGGCCGTTGGTGCGGTCGAGTACCCATAAACCTCCAGGCTCTCCCACCTCGACCACGACGTCTCGCTCCTGGCCGCGAGGAATCCCGGGGTTGATCCATTTGACGGCTTTGGGATCGGGATTAAAGGCCGTCCGGAACAGAATTCGTTCCTGAGTGTGATCGGAGTCCCAGTCGTCCCCGGGTACATGCTGATAATACCAGGCAAGTTTGCCGGTTTCGGCATCCAACGCTACGGTCGAATTGCTGTAAAGATCGGCAGGCGCCGACCGGGGGATATCATCCACGTCACCGCCGTGGCGTTTCATTCGGGTGTGCGGGCTGGGATTGCCTGTTCCCCAGTAAACCAGCTTGCGCGCCGGGTCGTAGGCCCCCGGCAGTCCCCAGGGTGACGTCAGCCTCTTGTCCAGGGGTACACTTCCCCAGGAGTCGCCTCCCGGCTCCCCCGGCGCAGGGGTGGTGAAAAACTTCCACAACTCCTTTCCGGTCCGGGCGTCGTGTGCCGCAATAAAGCAGAACTCCCGCGTGTCGCCGCAGCCCCGTCCCGTCAGGACCTTGCCGTCCACCACTCTGGGGCCGGTGGTGTGCTCCGTGTGGGTTTTGTAGTCGTGAACCATGGTTTCCCATCGAACCTCGCCGGTGCGGGCGTCCAGGGCCACAAGATACCCCTCCGGGGATGCGTAAAAGATGAGGTCCTCGAAGATGGCGATCGACCGGGCTCTTCCAACCGCCAGAATAAAGTCCTTCAAATCGGCAGGCAACTTGCGCCGGTACTCCCAGATCAGATCGCCGCTGGTGGCATCGAGAGCCTGCACGACCGCTCCGGGGTTGGCCACGTACATGACTCCCTGGTAGACGATCGGGATGGTCTCGGAAATGCCCGGGGCCAGTCCCCGTGCCCAGACCATGCCAAGCTGGCCCGCGTTCTGCCGGTTGATCTGATTTAGCGGGCTGAAGCGCTGGTTGTCGTACGTTCTGCTGAAGGTCAGCCAGTCACCCGGAGAGGGGTTCAAGAGTATCTCGCGGGTAACAGGCGTAAAGGTTTTCACCTGCGCCAGGACCGCCGGCGTGCTCACTGCGAAAACCAAGAATAGGATCCTGAATCTGCTCCCGATCATTTGTGTTCCTCCAGGGACATGGGAATTTCAATTTTTCGTGAAGATTCTATCACTTCCCCAAACGCTCCGCTGCGCGAAATCCTCTCGCAAACTCACCACCCGGCCGGTTATGTCGGGCATGCTGGTGAAGATTCACGCTGCGGCGCTTTATGGCGTCGACGCTCAGATTGTCGACGTCGAGGTCGATGTAGCAGTGCATTTCAAGGACATCTTCCACACGGTCGGGCTCCCCGATGCGGTTGTGAAAGAGAGCACGGAGAGAATCAGCGCGGCGATTCGCAACAGTGGTCTGCCCGGCCCCCTTCCGGGCAAGACGACGGTCAATCTGGCGCCTGCGGAATTCCGCAAGGAGGGAAGCGGCTTTGAACTCCCCATGGCCCTCGGGATTCTCGGGACTACGGGGACTCTGAAAGAAGAAAGTCTGGCGGGCTGGCTGGTCGTAGGCGAGTTGTCATTGGATGGCCGGGTCCGTCCGGTCAAGGGCGTATTGCCGATTACGATGGCGGCCCGCAGCGCCGGGATGGGACGGATTGTCGTTCCCGAGAGCAATGCACGGGAGGCCGCAGTCGTCGAGGGGATCGAAGTGTTTCCAGTGGCCCGGCTGCGCCAGGCGGTGGATTTGCTTAATGCCGGGCCGGAAGACCGGCCGCGGCCGTTTGTCATGGACGGCCGGGCGCTGCTTGGAGCGGAGGCGAAGGCACGCGTCGATTTTGCGGAAGTCAAAGGCCAGCTCCACGCCAAGCGCGCGCTGGAGGTCGCCACGGCCGGCGGCCACAACCTGCTGATGCTTGGGCCTCCCGGCTCGGGCAAAACTATGCTCGCCCGGCGTATTCCAACCATTTTGCCGGGCATCAGCTTCGCTGAGGCCCTGGAGACCAGCAAGATCCATAGCGTCTGCGGGCTGCTCAACGGGACCGGTATTGTTGGGCAGCGGCCGTTTCGTTCGCCGCATCACACCATCAGTCATGCCGGACTGGTCGGGGGCGGACGCATCCCGCATCCGGGAGAAGTCAGCCTGGCGCACAACGGCGTTCTGTTCCTGGACGAGCTGCCGGAATTCCAGCGCCACGTGCTTGAAGTCCTGCGTCAGCCTCTGGAAGATCAGCAGTTGACCATCAGCCGCGCCGCCATGAGCCTGACCTTTCCCGCCAAGTTCATGCTGGTGGCGGCCATGAACCCCTGCCCGTGCGGCTATCACGGCTCGCGGCTGAAGGAGTGCCGCTGCACGCCCGGGCAGATCGAACATTACCGCTCGCGTATCTCCGGGCCGCTGATGGACCGGATCGACATTCACGTGGAGGTTCCCGAAGTGAAATACGAGGAGATCAGCAGCCGGGCGCGGGGAGAGACTTCGGCGGCCATCCGGCGTCGCGTGGAGGCGGCGCGGTCGATCCAGTGGAAGCGCATGGCGGCCGACCGCATCTACTGTAACGCGCAGATGGGACCGTCGGAGATTGAAAAGTACTGCGTGCTGGATGATTCAGGGAAGGCGCTGATGGAGAAGGCCATCCGGCAGTGCGGCTTTAGCGCCCGCGCATACAACCGGACGCTGAAGGTGTCGCGCACGATTGCCGACCTGGAAGGAATCGAGGCTATTCAGGCGCCGCACCTGAGCGAGGCGATTCAATATCGGGTGCTGGATCGTGAAATGGAGCCGGTGTGATGGAAGCGGTCAGATTTCAGCAATCAGCGATCCAGAGACGCGCCTGTGATAGGAGACAAGCTGGTGTCCGCAGGCCGAGGCGAAGAGCCTTAGCGCGGAGAGCCCCAACCAAATGAGCAACCGGATTACTGCAAAATCTTCGCAGGCTGGCAATAAATTGAGCATTAGCAATGCGGGACGCGGGTCACGAAGCACAAGTCGCAGGTTACAAGTCCATATGTCTTACAACCCGGCTGCCCAAGACGACTTACGGCTTTGGCCTGCAACTGATGCACGTTGCACACCGCCGCGTTTCTTGCGTTCCCTCGCGGCTGGCATGTTCATTTGCGTTTACTCGCGGCTGGTGCGTTCATTTGCGTTCCCTCGCGGCTGGTGCGTTCATTTGCGTTTACTCGCGGCTGGTGCGTTCATTTGCGTTTATTCGCGGCCGTTCATTTGCGTTTATTCGCGGCCGTTCATTTGCGTTTATTCGCGGCCGGCGTTTGTTCGCAGCCGCTTCTTTTGGCCGTATCCGCTTGTGAGGAGTTCCAAATCATGAACAGGCGTCAGTTTCTTGCTGAGTTGTTTCTCTTGCGTCGTCCAGTGCCCAGCGTCGAGGGGATGCAAGTCCAGGTCCTTGAGAACTTCCGCTTGGACTCCGGCACATCGATGCTTCTGGTTCATCATACGCAGGAATCACAACGATCCCAGTTCAGCCGGTGGCTGCAGCAACGGGACCGAACCGAGATTCAGCTTTTCAGGGGCGGGCAGATGATTACGGGGAGGATATTTCGCATGAAGATGTGCTTGGACCGCGGTTTGATCCTCCTCTCAAATGACGTCAGTGTGAAAGCCAAGGAAGTGTTGACAATAGCGCCGCCGCCGAATTAGCGCCTGTCTAGAAAAAACCGGGGACGCCTCACTCGTTCCCCGGAAAAAACCGGGGGAAAAAACCGGGGACGCCTCACTCGTTCCCCGGCTTTCTCGGGAGTAGCATGGCAAGAGTTGCAAGAATCATTGTTCCCGGTTTCCCACACCACGTCACTCAACGAGGAAACCGCCGCTTGAACGTCTTTCTCGATGATCAGGATCGAGCAATTTTTCTGCGGCTGCTTGAGAAAACATCAGAGCACCATCTCCTAAAGAACCTTTCCTATTGCCTGATGGATAATCATTTTCATCTGGTTTCGGTACCGCAGGATCCTGAATCCCTGAGCGTCACGATGCAAAAGGTGCTGGGTCCTTACGCCACCTACTTCAACCAGAAATATGGGCTTGGCGGACGACTCTGGCAAGGCCGATTCTACACATGTGTCCTGGACGATTCTCGCTTTTGGGCCGCCGTGCGGTATGTGGAACGCAATCCCGTTCGGGCGGGGATTGTCCAGAAAGCAGAGGATTACCCGTGGTCCAGTGCCCCAGCCCACTGTGGTTTAAAACAGGATCCGCTGCTGGCGCCGTTTCCTGTCAATCGCGATTTGATCCCAGACTGGTCAGTTTGGCTGTTTGAGAAGCAAAGCGAATCGGAGTCTAAAAGCATAAGCCATAGCACACGAACGGGACGTCCGTTAGGATCTGATCCGTTTGTTGAAAAACTGGAAAGTATGCTGGGACGTCCCCTGAGACCCAGAAAGGGAGGACGCCCCCGCAAGCAAAAAACAGGGAACGAGTGAGGCGTCCCCGCATTTTGAATGGGGGCTAGAAAGGGCCCCCATTTCCCGAAAGCAGTGCTTTAGAACAGGATCTTCAACCCAAACTGGATCTGCCGCCCGGGAGTGGTGGTCGCCGTCAGTCTGGCTGCCGAGGCAATACGCTCGCCCCTACTGTTCAGAATCGAGACAGCCCGCACAGCGTTGCCTCCGGCCGGGCTTCGGAAGTTGGCCCGATTGAACAGATTGAAGAACTCGGCCCGAGACTCGACGCGAAAATCTTCGCTAAGGGAACCCTTCAAGAACTGTTTCCCCACAGAAAAGTCCGCCGCCATCAGCCCGGGGCCAATCATGGTGTTCCGACCCAACACCCCATAGAAACCTGCCGGCTGAAGCTCGAAGGCGTTGACGTCGAAGTAGGCATCCACACCGCCCACGACCGGGTTGTGGCTGAACCCAGCTGCCACGTTGGGACGCTGCCCGGTGCGCTCACCCGTCCGGGCCCGGTCAAAACCGAGCTCGACGCTATAAGGAGGTCCAGTGGCGAGCTTCAAGATCCCGTTGAGCTGCCAGTCTTTGGCCAAGGCGGCCGCCACGCCTTTGAGCCCCCCTCCCCAACCGGGACTGTAGGACCAATTGGCCGAAAAGCGGTGCGTCACGTGAAAGCCAGACAGGCCCCGCAGGGAGTTCCGGTCATCCGGATCCTGCGACCTGCTCGAATTCCCCCAGTAAGTGTTCTCGGGAATCTCCGACGCGTTATCGATACTCCGCGAGAAGCTGTAGTTGGCCTGGAACAGCAGCCCCTCCCGGAACCTGCGGGTCACCCCCAACAGCAAGCCGTTGTAGTTGGAGAGACCGTCCGTGTTGATGTAGGAAATCGAAGAGAAATTGGGGTTGCGGCGGCGCAAACCCGTCGGGAAGAACTTCCGGTCGTTCACCAATTGGTAGGGAAAGTTGATATTCCAATCTGTCTTCCTGACCAGATGCACCCCCCGCGAGCCCACATAGGAAACGTTGATGGCAGTATCCCGAAAAAGCTCCCGCTGTAACGTCAAGTGCCAATTCATCATGTAAGGGGTCGATAAGTTGAAATCGGTCACGTTCAGTATGACCTGACTCAAGGGGATCTGTGCCAGCCCAGCCCAGGCTGTCGCGCTCAGTGGGACCGGAGGGGGGGCCACCACCTGTGCCGAACTTTCAAACGGCGGCATCCGATAAACTGTGACCTCGTAGGTGCGGGGCAAAACCTGGGCGTGAGAGATCCCAAACCCTGTTCGCACGGATGACTTGCCGTCCCCAAACGGATCCCAGGCCAAACCCAGTCGCGGAGCGAAATTCTTCAGACTGGGATTCTCAAAAAGGGGATCGCCGATGGTGATCTTGGGATCATACAGGGACCTCAAATTGGCCATTTTGCCATTCGTCTCATGGGGTATCGTCACCAACTCATAGCGTAAACCCAACCCCAGAGTCAGTCGCTTCAGTTGAATGTCATCCTGAACGTAAAAGCCTGCCAAATTCTGACGAATGTTGCGCTCCGGATCGACCGCGGCTAATTGGATGTCCAGTTGTGCCGGGCGATTCAAAAGAAAGTCCTCGATGCTATCGAAGTTCCAACTCCCTCCCGTTTCAGGGCGTTCTGAAGCTTGGGAATAATAAAGCCGTCTGAAGAGGCCTCCCAGCTTGAGGCCATGGCGCCCCTTATCCCACACCCAGTCGTTACGCAGCGTAAAAATGTGCTGGCGAAGAGTATTGAGACGCCCCTGACCCAGCGAGTCCAGGCCTGCGACGCCGAAACTTCCGAACTTGGGGTGGGTCTGGACCGTAGCCTTCGGACTGATATCCCGGAGCGGGTGGCCATCCCCGAAAAAGCTGGGCCGATTATACTGGAAGCTCGCCGTGCCGACGATGCTGGGACTGACGACCATCCGGTCTTCCACTACCAAGTTCCTCGATTGCGACTGTTGCACGTCCTCAAAGAGACCGGTAGCATCCGGCTCCAGCGACTCGCCCTCATCGTTAATAAATCGACCCAGCAAGGCGTGGGCATTGGAAAGTTGATGATCGATCCGGACGATAAAATAGTCCTCATTGATCGGCCGCTTGAGACCGGAGAGAAACTCCGCGGTCCCATTGTTAAACACTCTCCCCCCGGGGCTAGGCTGCGGGTACAAATCCAGGTAAGGTCGAATCTGTGGATTGACGGTAATCGGACTCCTACCGGGAAGAATCCCCCGGCGCGCCTCGTTGGTCAGCGTCACAAAGATGCCAGGGATCTGCAGCCGCTGCCGCAATCCTTCATAATTTGTCATGAAGAAGGTTCGGTTCCGAAAGATGGGCCCCTGCATCGCCGCCCCAAACTGATTTCGCTTGAAGGGAAGCTTGCCCGCCGCAAAAAAATTCCTCGCATCCAGCGCGCTGTTGCGGTGAAACTCATACAGGGAGCCATGGAACTCATTGGTCCCCGACTTGGTCACGACCGTGATCACCGCCCCCCCTGTTCTTCCATATTCGGCGCTATAGTTGTTGGTCAAAACCTTGAACTCCCGAACTGCATCTACTCCCATGAGTGAACCGACGATGCTGGCCGGCGTGTTGTCCCGGCCATCGTTGATCTCCCCCCCGTCGACGAGGAATTGATTGAAGGAGTAACGCGCTCCGGCGATGGTGAACTTCGCCCCCATGCCCTGGCTGGTGTCCTCCCGGGCATTCATAGGTTGGATGGCACCGGCCTGTAAACCAATCAGATCCTGAAAACCTCTCCCATTAAGGGGCAGGGCGGTAATTTGTTCCTGACTCACCACCCCTGCCAAAGCGGCGCTCCGGGTCTCCACCAGCGGCGCGTCGCCCGTGACCACCACCTCTTCAGTGATTTCGCCGACGCTGAGAACGATCTCGACTATCGCCTCCTGACCGACGGCCAACTGGATCCCTCGCCGAACTCCGGTGGCAAACCCCTGCAGTTGCGCCCTCACTTCATAGAGTCCCGGGTTGAGGCTGCGCACCAGATATCGTCCTTGATCGTTGGTTAGCGCCGTTCTCCCGATATTCGTCTGCGTTTCTGTCACGGTCACGTCGACTCCGGGCACCACTGCTCCGGTATCATCGCGGATGACGCCGGAGATCGTCCCCGTTGTACCCTGAGCCAACAAGAAACCCGCAGCAAGAATGACGACAACCGAAGAAAAGACTGCCCTTCGGAGGAAAGTTGACACGTTACACCTCCCTTGCTTGTGGTTCTTTGATTAATCCGAATTTCAACTTTTTCAAATTTCTCACATTTATAACATTTCTTCCTGCAACTTTGAAGAATGTTTTCAGGAGGGGACTGTTCAGAAGGCAGGGGATTACCCGTGGTGGAGTGCCGCAGTCCATTGTTTTTTCAAACTGGATTCGCGGCTGACATCGTAATCCTGTCAATCACCACTGGATCCAGGACTGGTCGGCTTGGCGGTTGACAAGCAAAGCGAATCGGATCATAAAAGCATAACCGTGACACACGGACGGGAAGTCCGTCAGGATCCGATCCGTTTGTTGAAAGACTAAGAAAGTATGCCGGGACGCTACCTAAGACCGCGAAAGGGAGAACGTCCCCGCAAGCAAGAAATGAGGAATAAGTGAGGCGTCCCCGTATTGCCCGCGCATTTTTACTTATTCATTTCTATTGAGATAGACAACAGGTGCGATTCTTGAAAGAATAAGGATACTTTTCCAGTTTTTCGCTTTCCAGTTCCGGGGGCAGGCGTAATGATTTCGATCATGAACCTCTGGCGCCTGAGCAATATCGGGGTGTTCGATCCCAAGTCGGAGCAATTTGCCGCGTATCCTCCGCCAACACCCGGTTCAGTAGCGCGGTGCGGAGGGCTCGACGTGCAGGGCCCCCTTGAGTGAAAGTGCAAGTGTCGTCAAACTGGCTCAGATTTCGTAACACCGATGTGGCGTTACTCGCAGCGTAGGATTGCACAGTGGAGTGGAAAGGAGAATTGACGATGGCAATTCGAGCTCTTTGTGTCGCAATGGTCGCCGTGTCCATAGGGTGGGGGTTCCAGAAGACTGCAGCGAAGGGGACATCCACGCTTGAGGCTCGCCTGTTTGGGTCTTGGTCGCTGCCGAGCGAGGCAATGCGCGTAATTTCACCTGGCAGCGCCGGTACGGTGGTTGCGGTTGTTTGGCAGCGTCAGGAGGCCGCCGGGGTGGCGCGTGTCGCGGAAGCGCGCTCCACGGTGCGGATCGAGCGGAAACCCATCCGAATGATTCAGGACCCTTATCCGACTCTCAGCGCGGTGGCCGTGGACATGGAACGCAATGAGGTGGTGGCGACCGACGAGAACCTGTTCCAAATCCTGGCGTACGGCCGGGAGGCGAACACTCCGCCGAGGGCTGCAATGACGGAACCACAATGGCGAATCGCGGGAGATCGGACGGGGATCGAGTTCATATGCGGTGTGTACCTGGATGTGCCTAAAGGCGACATTTACGCCATCTATGGTGATGTCCCGGGGCTCATGCATGTGTTCTCCCGTGAAAAGCAAGGCAACGTGCCTCCGGTGCGGGAACTGCGCACTGGAGGAGATCTGAGGGGACGCGGCCTCGCCGTCGACGAGGAGCACCAGGAGATTCTTCTCGTCAGCCAGCACAACAGCGCGGTAGCGGCCTACCACAAGCAGGCTGCGGGCGACGACGCACCGATCCGGCTGCTGCAGGGGGATCGGACCGGGCTGGCCAACCCGCACGGCATCGCCCTCGACCGCCGGAACGACCTAATCTTCATCACCAACCACGGACAGGCATCGACCCGCTCTACCACGGGCGTCGATCTCAGTCGTCTAAAGCCCAACATACCGCTCGGAGGAAAGCTTGCGGTGCCTGGATCGGGTCGGTTTCTGCCCCCGTCAATCAGCGTGCACCGCCGCGCCGCGACGGGCAACGAGTCACCGTTGCGGGTCATCCAAGGGTCGCGCACCCAGTTGAATTGGCCGGCGGGCATCATCGTCGATGAGCGGCGCGGGGAGTTGTTTGTCGCCAACGACACGGGGAATTCCGTCCTGGTGTTCCGCGCTGATGCTGCGGGGGACGTCGCACCGATTCGGGTGCTGAAAGGACGGGATACCGCGTTGGCGAGCCCGGTGGGGTTATTTCTGGACACGAAGAACGACGAGCTCTGGGTGGCGAATTACGGAAACCACGCGCTGACGGTTTACTCTCCAAGCGCCGAGGGGAACACGGCGCCGCGGCGGATAATCCGGACTGCTCCGCCTGCCAGCGAGGCGTTGATGATCGGGAATCCTGGCGCGGTGGCGTACGACACCAAGCGTGGGCAAATCCTGGTGCCTAATTGAGTGGCCCATCCGCAAATTGCGGCCTTCGCCAGGCTGGCGGAGGGCGGAAAAGCACCAGTTCGCAGGATCGAAGGCCAGGAAACCCTGCTGGGCCGGGCATCCCACGCCATCGTGTACGACGAGATTCACGACGAGATCGTTGTCCCGCAAGGGTTCGCTCAGGCGATCCTGACCTTCCGGGGGGCGGCCAACGGACAAGAGCGACCGATTCGGGTCATCCACGGCAGCCGGACGCAACTGAAGGACCCGGACCCGCTGGCAGTCGATCCGGTCAACAATGAGATCTTCGTCCCTGAGGACAACCGAGTCCTGGTCTTCGCGCGGGAGGCGGAGGGCGACGTCGCCCCGATCCGCGTCTTGCGTGTTCCGGATAATATCCGACTCAGGATTCCGGGTGTCTTCCCGGCCCAGAACCTCCTGGTGGTTTCTGGAAGCCCAAGTCAGGGTGAGCGCAACAATCAGTTGCTGATCTTCGATCGTCGCGCCCAGGGTGACGCGAGACCCTTGAGGGTTATTGGCGGACCTCGCACGACGCTAGGTGACGACGTCGGAGAGCTCCGAGTGTATCACGACTGGATCGTGGTCGCACACACCGTCACGGGTAAGGCTCCGGCCGATCCGTCATGGCCGGCTGTCAGCGTCTGGAGCGTTCACGACGAGGGTGATGTGCCTCCGCGCTGGAGCATGAACCTTGGAAAGATTGACGGAGTGTCCGTCGATGTCAAGAGCTTTGACCTCGATCCGAAAAATCGGGCGATTGTCGTGGCGACCGGCAGGAAGCCGAACAATTCCGTGTTGACCTACTCTTTCCCAGAGCTGTTCGAGGGGCGAGACTGAAAGCCCAAGAAAACCGGGGACGCCTCACTCGTTCCCGGGCTTTCTTGGGGAGCACGATGGCAAGAGTTGCAAGAATCATTGTTCCTGGTTTCCCGCACCAGTCACTCAACGAGGAAACCGGCTCTTGAACGTCTTTCTCGATGATTAGGATCGAGGAATTACCAGTGATCCAGTGCCCCAGCCCACTGTGGTTTGAAAACAGAACCCGGTGCTGACACCGTTTCCTGTCAATCGCCATTTGATCCCGGACTGGTCGGTTTGGCTGTTCGAGAAGCAAAGCGAATCGGGGAGTAAAAGCATAAGCCGTAGCACACGGACGGGACATCCGTTAGGATCCGATCCGTTTGTTGAAAAACTGGGAGGCATGCTGGGGCGTCCCCTGAGACCGCCCAAGGGAGGGCGACCCCGCAGGCAAAAAATGGGGAACGAGTGAGGCGTCCCCGTATTTCCCCCATATTTCCCCCAGGCGGCAAATTACCTCTACGGAGCCAGGAGCCAACCGCTCAGGTGGCGCCAAAAGGTCTGGAAGTCTCCTGCGAACGAGCCCCGGTCTGCGCTCGGGATCAGGGCGCCAAAGTCCGACCTGCTCGCCTTCCCGGTTGGCGGTCCATCGGATTGACGGAACATCTCCGGCAGATGATAGGTCAGCACGGCGTTCAGCTCCTTGTCGGACACGATGATCGTCTGATGTTTCGGATCGAGGTCCATGCCGCGCGGCTTGATGAGCATCCCGCCAGGTCCTCCAACGGTCCACCGGGGCGGCACGTCCCCCTCGTCGTAGATGCTCCACACGCCGACGAACGACCGGCCGGATGGCGTCGTTCCCTGCACGCCGTCGTGCCCGACCACGAGCCAGTCACCATACACGCGGATCTCCTTGATGTCGGTATCCAGCATCGTGCGAGGGCCGCCGATAACCCGTAGGGGTTTCGCGCCGCGTTCGGCGAGCCGATCGTAGATCAAGAGCCGTGACGGGCCACTGCGCGTGCGCTCGTCGCTGAATTGAGAAGCAATGAGGAGATTGTGGGTCGGCGCCACCGCGTCCACCCCACCCGGTGAGGTGCGGATCGGGGCGACATCGCCCTGTGCCTCGCGCGGGAACACCAAGCCGCCGATATAGATCTCGCCGTTCACCGGGTCGAGCAGCAGGCCCGACGAGCCCCGCATCTGGGTGCGGCTCCCCTGGATGACCCTGATCGGCGCTTCCCCACCGTTGGCGCTGCCGCGGAACGTCAGGATTGCTTGGGCGAACTGGTTCGGGACGACGATCTCGTCGTGAATCGGATCATACTCGACGGCGTGCACCGTGCGTGCCATCAGGGTCTGCTGCCCTTCGATCCGGCGTGTGGGCGCCGCTTTTCCCTCCGCCAGCCTGGCGAAGGCCGCAATCTGCGGATGGGCCACTCA
>JACQGG010000010.1 GCA_016199665.1 Acidobacteriota bacterium
AGCGGGCCCGGCGCCGTTATTTTTGTAGAGCACCCGCCCGTGGTCACATTGGGACGCACGGGCAGGCGGGATTCCCTGCTGATTTCGGACGGCGAACTGGCAACCGCCGGAATTGACCTGGTACACTCTGATCGAGGAGGAGACATTACCTACCACGGTCCGGGACAACTGGTTGTTTACCCTATTCTGAATCTCGGGCTCTGGAAAAAAGACGTGCATCGGTATCTTAGATCTCTGGAGGAGGTCGCGTTGCACACCCTGTCAAGCCTGGGGATCGCCGGGCATCGATCTCCGCTGGGCGCCGGTGTTTGGGCGCGCCACATCCAGGGGGATTCTCGCAAGATTGCCAGCCTTGGAATCCACTTGTCCCGGTGGATCACATCTCATGGACTGGCGCTCAACGTGTCCAACTCTCTCGAACCATTCCGGTACCTGGTCCCCTGTGGGCTGGCCAATGTGCGAATGACGACCGTATCGGAGCTGCTGGGACGGACGATCGCAAGGGAGCCCGTGGAGAGGATCTTTTGGACACACCTGAGCGGGCAGTTCAATCTGCGCCTGATCCCGGCGGCGGTAACCGCGCCGGCTGAGCCCGTCACAAACACCGGTTGACCCATGCAGGAAGATCGCCCTCCTCTCCCCCATTTGCCCGGCCCGCCCGAGCCTGTGAGGCGACGCCATCCGGATTGGCTGAAAGTCCGGATTCCCGGAGCAGGCCACTACGGCCGCCTGAAGTCGCTGATGCGCGAGCTAAACCTGCACACCGTCTGTGAAGACGCGCTCTGCCCCAACGTCGGCGAGTGCTGGGGGCGCGGCGTGGCCACCTTTATGATCCTGGGGGATGTTTGCACGCGGGCCTGCCGTTACTGCGCGGTTCGATCCGGGAAGCCGGCAAAACCAGACTGGCAAGAGCCTTTGCGCGTCGCCCAAGCGGTCAAGACCATGGGATTGCGGCATGTAGTCGTGACCAGCGTCGATCGCGATGATTTGAAGGATGGCGGGTCGGAGATTTTTGCGTCGACCATCGCGGCAGTTCGGGAGCAGTGCCCCGGTTGCACGGTGGAAGTGCTGATTCCTGATTTTCGCGGCAGCCAGTCCGCCCTGCAGACGGTGGTGGCGGCAGCCCCCGACGTTCTCAGCCATAATGTGGAAACCGTACCCCGGCTCTATCGTCTGGCCAGATCGGGAGGGAATTATCTGCGGTCGGTGGATTTGTTGCGAACAGCCGGGCGGTTGCTCCCGGAGATGACCACAAAGACCGGGATGATGCTCGGTCTCGGGGAAGCAAGGGAAGAGGTCATCGCCACCATGAAGGATCTGGTCGCCGCCGGAGTAGGCATCCTGACCTTAGGACAGTATCTGCAGCCGACACGGGAGCATCTTCCCGTTGCTCGCTACTACCCCCCGGACGAATTCAGGGAAATGAAGCAACTGGGTGAATCGCTTGGTTTTCGGCACGTGGAAGCCGGCCCGCTGGTGCGCAGCTCCTATCAGGCAGACCGGCAGTTTGAAAGGTCACATCGCCACCAATCTTGACCTGGACAGGTGAGGTCCCAACGAGGTATCCTTATAAACCCGATTGGGATTACTGAGTATGAAACTAACCGCAAAGTCTGATTACGCCATCCTGGCTCTTTTTCACCTGGCCGCAGCGTCGGCCGACATCCCGGTCCAATCCCGTGACATTTCCGTGAGCCATCATATCCCGCACCGATTTCTGGAACAGATTTTGTTGAGCTTAAAGAGAGCCGGACTGGTGCGTTCCGTGAGAGGCGCAAAAGGCGGGTACCAACTTGCGAGAGCTCCGGGTGAAATCACCTTAAGGGACGCAGTCGAGGCGGTCGAAGGAGGCATCCAACTGTTTGGCGTCATTGACTCGGCGGGTCACGATGGTGACCGCAGGCTGCTACAGGGCATTTGGAAGGAAATAGAAGAGAATTTCCTCGGGCGGCTCGGCTCTGTCACGCTCGACGATCTCCGAAACCGCCAGCAGCAGCAGCGCGACGTGCTGATGTACCATATTTGAGCTATGGCTACCGGTGCGGGTCTTCACCACTGCAGCGTTCTGGATCTAATTGGAAACACGCCGCTTTTGGACTTGCCTTGTCTGGCGCCCCATCCGAGCGTCCGCGTGCTTGCCAAGGCCGAGTGGTTTAACCCCGGCGGCTCGGTTAAGGATCGTCCTGCTCGCTCCATCATTTTAGATGCTGAAGCGAGAGGCGCGCTGACGCGCGAGAAAGTTTTGCTTGATTCAACCAGTGGCAACACCGGCATTGCGTACGCCATGATTGGTGCGGCTCGCGGCTACCACGTCAAGCTGGTCGTGCCGGGAAACATCAATGTCGAAAGACGGCGCACCTTGCGGGCCTACGGCGCGGAACTGGTCATTACCGATCCCCTTCAGGGATCGGACGGTGCGTCCCGGGTCGCGCATGAGATCCACCAGCAGGCCCCGCAAACCTACTGTTACGCCGATCAGTATAATAACGATGCAAACTGGCGGGCTCACTTTCAGACCACCGGACCGGAAATATGGGAACAGACGGCGGGAGAAGTAACCCACTTTGTGGCGGGAATGGGGACCAGCGGGACTTTTGTCGGGACGACGCGATTCCTCAAGAAAAAGAACACAGGGATCGAGGCCATTGCCGTGCAGCCCGATTCACCGATGCACGGATTGGAAGGGATGAAGCATATGGCCACGGCCGACGTGCCCGGCATTTACGATCCCTCGCTGGTGGATCGCCTGCTCGAAGTTTCCACGGAGCGAGCTCAGCAGATGGTTTTGAGGCTGGCCCGCAATGAGGGATTGCTCGTTGGCATCACCGGTGGGGCGGCCGCGGCCGCTGCATCAGAAGTTGCTTCCACGCTGAAACAGGGCGTGGTGGTTTTGATTTTTCCCGACAGTGGAAGCCGTTACCTGAGTGAGTCCTTCTGGGAGGAACAATGATCTGCATCAGTGAGGCCAGCCTGGTTGCGATCAAGGAGCATGGACAACGATCCTACCCCGAGGAGTGCTGCGGCCTCATTCTGGGGCAAGTGACCCGCAATGACACGCGCCACATCGCGGAACTACGGCCGCTGGAAAATCGCAACCCAAACTCCCGTCAGAACCGATTCCTGATTGAGCCGGAGGACATCCGGCAGGCCGAGAAATACGCCCGGAAAAACGGCCTGGAACTGCTGGGGTTTTACCATTCACATCCGGACTGCGACGCGCGACCCAGCCAGTTTGATCTTGAGCACGCGTGGCCCTGGTACAGCTATATTATTGTGTCCATCAAACAGGGGTGTCCGGATGCGCTGACGTGCTGGCAGATGGACGACGATCGCAGCCGGTTTCACCCGGTGGAATTGGCCCTGGACACCTGCGAGCTTTGCACCGCGAACAAGGAGAAGAGTAATGCCGAGTAAAGTGTTAATCCCAACGCCGCTGCGACAGTACGTGGGCAAGAGCGACTCGCTGGAACTGGAAGGAAAAACCATCGGCGAGGTCCTGAACCATCTGACGTCCCAGTACGGCGAGTTGAAGAAGCATCTTTATAACGACGAAGGCAAGCTGCGCAACTTCGTCAACATTTATCTCAACGACGAAGATATTCGCTACCTGCAGAAGGAAAACACTCCGGTGAAAGACGGCGACGTGGTGAGCATTGTTCCCTCTATTGCCGGTGGAAGTTCCACCATTGCGCTGCAACCGGCCGTTGAACTTTCCAACGATGAGATAAAGCGGTACAGCCGCCACCTGATCATGCCGGAGGTGGGAATGGAGGGTCAGAAAAGGCTGAAGGCGGCCAGCGTGCTGATGATTGGCGCCGGAGGCCTCGGCTCGCCTGCCGCACTCTACCTGGCCGCGGCGGGCATTGGCCGCATGGGCATTGTGGACTTTGACGTCGTGGATTTCAGCAATCTGCAGCGCCAGATCCTACACTCGACGACCGACGTCGGCCGCTCCAAGCTGGAGAGCGCCGGGGATCGGATCCGGCAGATGAACCCCAACGTGCAACTGGATCTTCACCAAACCCGGCTCAGCTCGCAAAACGCGCTCGATCTTTTCAGGAGGTACGACATCGTCGTTGACGGCACCGACAATTTTCCCACGCGTTACCTGGTCAACGATGCCTGCGTGCTGGCCGGCAAGCCGAACGTCTATGGAAGCATTTTTCGCTTTGAGGGACAGGCCAGCATCTTTGCCGCCGCCGGCGGCCCCTGCTATCGCTGCCTCTATCCCGAACCCCCGCCTCCCGGACTGGTTCCAAGCTGCGCTGAAGGCGGCGTACTGGGAATCCTGCCGGGAATCATCGGCACCATCCAGGCCACCGAGACCATTAAACTGATCCTGGGAACCGGCCAGCCGCTGGTGGGACGGCTCCTGCTGTTTGATGCGCTGCAGATGAAGTTCCGCGAGTTGAAGCTGCGCAAGCAGACTGAATGCCCCGCTTGCGGAACGCGCTCCATCCAGTCCCTGATCGATTATGAACAGTTTTGCGGCGTCACTCCAGGGCAGGAAGTCCCCGGTGCTTCGCAGTGGGAGACGACTCCTGTCGAGTTGAAGGAGCGGTTGGACCGGGGAGATCCGATCTTTATCCTGGACGTGCGGGAACCGCACGAATATCAGATCTGCCGCCTCCCGGGCTCCCATCTGATCCCCCTCGGAGAGATCCCCAAGCGATTGAGCGAACTGAACAGCGCCGACGACATCGTCGTCCATTGCAAGATGGGAGGGCGCAGCGCCAAGGCGGTCGACTTCCTCCGTCAGGCCGGCTTTAAGAAACTGAAAAACCTGAAGGGCGGCATTGACGTCTGGGCCCAGACTGTGGACCCGAGCATGCCCCGGTACTGACTGCTGGCCGGAGGGGAGTGCAGTCCGGAAGAGGAAGGCAGTAGGCGGAAGGCAGTAGGCGGAAGGCGGTAGGCAGAAGGC